>JALUYM010000284.1 GCA_027018745.1 Bacteroidales bacterium
AAATCAGGATGGTAGAAGAGATGGTCAACAAAAAAATCCGGGAAAACATCCCGGTAAACATAAAACAGGATGTACCCATTGAGCAGGCAAAAAAAATGGGCGCCATGGCACTGTTTGGGGAAAAATATGGCGATAAAGTCAGAATGGTGATCTTTGATCCGGATTATTCGGTTGAACTTTGTGCCGGCACCCATGTACCGGCAACTGGTCAGATTGGATGTTTTAAGATTGTTTCCGAAACAGGTGTAGCTGCCGGTGTGCGTCGTATTGAAGCTGTTACTGCAGATGCTGCCGAAGCTTATATTAATCAACAACTTGACCTGTTGAAAAAGGTTCAGTCCCATTTTAAAGTGCAGGTTAATCCTGACCAGGCTGTACAGCACCTCATTGAGGAAAACACAGCTTATCATAAGGAAATTGAAAAACTACAAAAAGAACAGGCCCGTCATTTGGCAGAAAATTTGATACAGGAGGCGGAAAAAATTGGAAATGTCAGTTTCCTCGCTAAAAAAGTTACTGTTGATCCCGCCCAGGTAAAAAACCTGGTCCATCAGTTGCGGGCCTTGGAGGAAAATATGGTGGTGGTGCTGGCTATGGAAAACAAGGGAAAAGTGAATCTGGCCGTGGGCGTTTCGGATGCACTGGTGAAACAGGGACGGTACCATGCTGGTGATATTATTAAAAAAATTACCCCTTTTGTGAAAGGCGGAGGCGGCGGCCAGCCGCATTTTGCCATGGCAGGCGGGAAAGATGCTGCGGGAATCCCAAGCGCACTGTCGGCGGCCAAAGCGCTGATCTGATTCGTATCATGTTCATGACCGGTAAACCGGTTTTTTAACGGTTTTCGTTGTATAGCGTTGTTTAACAATAAAATAGAATGAATTGAAGATGTTGAAAAAACAGGTAAATTATTGGAACTAAATGATTTTAAAGTTTATAAATATTCTTACATTTACAAACTTTAGGGAAAGTTTATAATGACGATGACATTTATGCTAAAAAATAAAACGGTATTTTTCAGGTTTTTCATTGTTTTTGTTTTTTTGGCTATGCCCGTTTTTTCCACGGCACAAAAAAAGAACAGGAAGAAAAAAAATAAAAACAAATGTGAAACGGTATCCGAGCAGGATTTAATCAACTATGCTACCCTTGGGCCGCCGGAATCCGTTATTGATAATGCCACTGGCTGGGCAAAACAAAATAATGGCGCCTGGTATTCCATGAAAAACGAGATCCCTTTCAGCGACCAAAAAGCAAACAAAGATAATACGGGGGCCCGAAAGCTGGGACAGGATAATTTTATTCAACTGGAAATGCGCAGCCTGGTGATTGGTAACCGGCAATACAGTGTCCTTATTAAAAAGTACCGTGATGGAAGTTATGAATTTCCTGTCCTGAAAGAAGGTTGGAAAGGCTTTAATTCCCTTGATTTTTATGTGTTTCCCACAGTGAAACTTTTTAGGCTGCTGCCCGATAGTGTTCATTTTAATGAGCCTTATGCTGTTGATTTGAATGTGCTTACCAGGGGAACCATTAAAAATTATGACCATAAAAACTGGGAAAGTATTTTGGTGGAACAGGCAGAAGAGACCCATCTTGGCGAAAGGGTAAACGGTTTTGATTTAATTATTGCTGTTTATCCTATCAAAAACAATGGTAAAGAGGTTTGCCGCTTCCGGCTTATCAAATCTTTTGATAATAACTTTCTTCGTTCTATTTATACAGCCCCGAATCATTGGGAATATTTGTTCCGTTCCGAATTTTACGAGGTCAGTTTTTATACTTTTCAAAACTTTATCCAGGCAGCCAAGAACAAATATATAAAAGTTGTGCCGGAAAAACCCGGTATCCCCCATGCCAACACTTTTCAGAACAATTACAATTGGGGGGTGCTGAAATATCGCTCGGGCGATTATGTTAACGCCATTAAGTATTTTGAGAAAGCCATCGCTCTAAACCCTCATACCCAAGATTTTATGTTGTTTGCCTATTTGGGAAACGCACAAAGTAAACTTCACCGCTACAGCGATGCCGTTGTATCGTATGACCGGGCACTGTCCATCAACCCGACCAATGTTTTGCAATATTCCAACTGGGTAAGGAATTATTTTAACCGTGGTGTTGCTAAATATTACCTCGGCGACATGGAAGGTGCCTGTAAAGACTGGGAAAAATCATTTGAGCTGGGCTTTGGCCCTGCCAATGAATATATTATGGAATATTGTAATAAAAACAGGAAATAATCGAATAAGGTACTGGCTTATGAAAACGATCCGGATACTGGCGGTTATATTTTTCTTTTTGCTTTTGATGCCTTTTCACTCCGGTGCTCAGGAACTGAACAACACCAAGAAAAACAATGCTTTTAAAGACAACTGGGCTATTCAGTTTCAACCGGGTTTCTCGGAGTTTTACGGTGATGCTTCCAATCACAATTATTTCCAGAAACTAAAGGGTGAAATAGGACTATATGGTGATCTGAGTATTCGGAAAATGCTGATTCCTGCCCTGGGTGTCGGATTGCATGCTGCTTATGCCGGGCTGAAAAGTTACAAAGACAGGAAAGCCGACGGCACAAGGGTCGATTATCACCTGACCGGAAATTATTACGATGCCGGCTTGTTTTTGTATGTTAATTTTAATCATCTTTTTGCCGGTTATAAACCCGATCGCCGTTTTACGGTTTACGGAACAGTAGGAGTGGGCTGGGCCTATTGGAATTCTGCCCTTACCGATGGAATTACCGGTCTTACCCTTCGAAGTGGTTCGAAAAGCGGCTCTCACACCTTTAAATCCAGTGCCATGGTTGTTCCCATAAGCCTGGGGCTGAATTACAGGATTTCTGACCGCTGGTCAGTGAATATCGGGGGTGATTTGCATACCGTTTTGAATGATGATGTGGATGTTTGGCATGATGGGTTTAAATATGATCAGATTTTTGCCACGAATGTAGGAATAACCTATCATATCAGGCAGGGATGGGGAACACGAAAAGTTCCCAAAATGTCACGAAAGTCGAAAAAGACTCCCTGTTGTAATCAAAAAGCGGAAAATTCCAAAGCTTTTATCCCTGTTTACGATTTTGATCAGATCAGGATGATGACCATTCCTGCCAAAACAGTAAAACAACCGCATGTTTTCGAAGAGCACCCTTTGCCTGTTGCACAAAAAACAAAACCCGTTTCACCATCTTTTGAATTTCGTGTTCAGATACTTGCATCAACCAAACCTATTCCAAATCCTTCCTCATTAAAAGCCCGTTATCATTTGCCTTATGCTGTGGTAGTATCTCACCAGAACGGGTATTACCGTTATTCGGTGGGTTCTTTTAAAACATATTCTGAAGCATTGGCCGTCTGCAAAAAGATTATACACGATGGTATTTTCGATGCTTTTGTGGTGGCTTATCGCAACGGTTTACGTGTTCCCATTACTCCTGGTATGAAGAAATAACAACTTTTTCCTTGAATTATCCCGATAGTACTTCGTCAATTTGAGTCGTCTATGGGAAAATTATCTATAACCGTAAGCAAGTCTTATCTCGAACTCAGGTTAATAAAACTTTTGGTGGCCATTGTGGTCAAGGACAAAGATACGCTCGTTAAAATTGATGTCGTTGTTGGTAATCAGGTAAAGGCCATGGGCCGGAAGTGTCATGACAAACCCGTTTTTCCCGGCTGTAAAACCGGTAAGCATTACCCAGTTTCCATCCCAAATATAAAGTGTATAAACATGTCCCGGCTGCAATCTGCTGAAGGGGCTTGTCTTTAGCAGCCTGGCCGGTTGTTCTATTGAAAAATCAGCTTTCAAAGGGATTTTTATCCCCTGTTCATTCAAAATAAACGGCAGGCCTTGTCGCATAAGAACATGATGTTGATAACTTACCGGCAAATAAACCACCTGCTTGCCCATCCTTTTAAAAAGGACAGTGGAGTCTTCGGGTATGGCCCAACTGATGGGATGCCAGTTTCCATCATTGAAAACACAGAGATAGGCATATTTTGGATTGCCATTCAGTCTCAACCAAACATTGGCCGATTTCAACCGGCTGGTAATGTCTTTGTAATAAAAGTCACCGAGGAAAGGAGGTGTGCTTGTCTGTATTTTTTTTATGGTATACAGGCTGCTGCTGTCGCAAAAAAAAGTACGACGGTATAATTTTGCCAGACGTCCGGGTTTATGCAATTTTTTTACGCCATGTTTATAAGTCAGGATCAATTCGTTGCTGTCGGGTAAAATGACGGTAGTGTAAGCATAGCCGAAATTGGTATCTGCCAGAAAAGGAGAATAATCCATTGCTGCTGCCAGGCCAAAACTGCGGAGTACTTTGACCTTGTAAATATTGATGTCATAAAAGTTTCCAAAACCTGATTTTTCCAGCTGCGAAATGGTTTGGACATTGAGCTTTTTATTGTACGTGTCTTTATAATCAATTTTTTGGTTTATTTTTTTATTTAAATATAAAGCCACATCCAATGCAGGCGGCTTTTGGGCAATAAACCCGGGGGGCAGGGCATATTCTTTCAGAAAATGTTGCCGGAAAGTTTCGGGTTGCTCGTTGGCTACCCGGTAGGGAAGTATCCAACGACAAAAAGTCTGGAAATGATAGGCCTTGGACCAGGGAAAAGTATGGTAAGCGAGGAAAGCCTGGTCCAGATTGTTGATGAGGTAGTTTCCGCTCAACGTCTGTGCATCTACATGAAAACTATCGGCATGATAGATCAGGTTGCCATGAACCTGTTCTGTTGAATCCCATGCATGTTTCAAAGAAAGGTAGTTGGTATAATTTTCGGGGTTGAAATGATAATGGTTTCCGAGGGAATCCTGAACGCTGTAATAAACAGTATAATTTTTGTTCATTTGTGCCAAGAGGCAAAACAATGCTTTGCGTTTTAGTGAATCCTTGTTGCCTTCGTACCGGATAATGGCTTTCATCAGCTCGGGTTTGTTGAGGCCTGCCTGATCGAGAACCTGTACCACAGAGGGCGGAATGCCGGGCCTGTTCGGTTTCAGGCATTGCCAGCCGGGGATGACTAATGCAACAGCGAAAAAGAAAAAAATAATTTTTTTGAATGATTTATTCATGGACATAGGTTTGCTCAGGCTGTTATAATCATTTTATTGACAAAGTTAATGGATTTTCAGGATATTGCGGCTTTTTTCAGGCATGACCAAAAAAGAAGATTTTACCAGCGGTTTCTTTCAGGGAACTATTAAAGAAAAAAACACCGAACCATATTTGTTGTTTTGTTGGATATTTTTTCGTGATGAAACTTAATAGGGTTTACAGGTAATTATCTATCTTTGCCGCGTATTTAAGAATATTGCATTGAATAATTTTTTAACAAGAACCCTGACCGGTGCTATACTTGCCATAGTTGTTATCGGGTCTATTATATGGTCGCCGTGGGCTTTTTTTACTGTGATGGGATTGCTGGCAATTATCAGCCTTTGGGAGTTCGTTAAACTTTTCCCTACAGAGCCGAAAGCCAAAGGGACGGTTATCTATTATTTTCTTGGTATTTCCGTGTATGTTTTTGTTTCTTTAACCGGAATGAATGTACTGAATTTTGCCAATTTGCTGTTTGTTGTGCTGAGCTTTTTTATCCTGATTGCAGTAGAGCTTTTCCGGCAACCAAAACCATCGTGGATTCAAATTGCTGCAGGATTCAGCGCTTTTATTTACATTTCTTTGCCGTTTGGCCTGATGAACAGCCTGTTCAGTATTAGAAGCGGAAACATTAGTTTTCCATGGATATTGCTGGCGTTGTTTATCCTGGTATGGGTCAATGATGTTTTTGCTTACCTCGTGGGATCTGTATTGGGAAAACATAAACTTTATCCGAAACTTTCGCCTAAAAAAACCTGGGAAGGGAGTATCGGCGGATTGGTTTTTACTTTGGGGGCTGCCTGGCTTTTCAGCCGGCTTGTATCTGTTTTAAATTTGGAACAATGGCTTTGGCTGGGAGTAATTATTGCGGTGACTGGTACGTTGGGCGATTTGTCGGAGTCGTTGTTAAAAAGGAATGCCGGAGTGAAAGATTCCGGAACGCTTTTCCCCGGTCATGGTGGAGTCCTCGACCGTTTTGATGCTGTTCTTTTTGCAACTCCATTTGTGTTTTTCTATCTTTATACTTTATGAAATTACATAAAGAAGGATATCGGGTTATTCGTAATTCTTTTTTTATCAATGGAATAATTGTGGCTTTGTTGGTATTGTTGCCTTTGCCACTGGGGTTAAAATTGCCCTTTATTTCTGTTTTTGTTATCTTTTTTGCCTGGACACTTTTTTTCTTTCGTGTTCCTAACCGTGTTCCCAACCGGGGCGATCATGTTTTGTCTTCTGCTGATGGGACCATTGTCGCCATTGAAAAGGTATATGAGCCGGAATATTTCAAAGAAAAACGCCTGCAGGTTTCCGTCTTTATGTCGGGATTTGATGTGCATGTCAACTGGTATCCTTTTGATGGCATCATTCGATATACAAAATATCATGAAGGAAAATATTTATTGGCCCGGCACCCTAAGTCGTCGGAACATAATGAGCGCAGTTCCATTGTTTTGGAAAAGGAAAAAGGAAAAGATGTACTTATCCGTCAAGTAGCCGGTTTCATGGCGCGTCGCATCGTTTTTTATTCCCGGGTAGGCCAGCGGGTTGAACAGGGAGAGGAAATAGGGATGATCCGTTTTGGCTCAAGAGTTGACTTCTTCCTGCCTGTGGATGCCGTACCGGCCGTAAAGATCGGGCAACGGGTAGTAGCAAAAAGGACCATTATTGCTTATTTTTCCAAATGAGAAAAAATGCCATTGGCACAAAAAGTTTTCCGGGTTTTTATTAAAACCCGATAGAAAATTTACCTGTAAAATTTTACCGGCATCTATGCTGTATAAAAAATCAATTGCCGGCACTACTGGTGCTTTCCGTCAATGAATCTGGCAACTTAATAAGTTGGAAGTTTTTAATCCTTAACCAGTTCCAGTATGAATTTTCATAATTGTTATTCCCCGTATTAACGGGTTTAAAGTAAAATTCAGTGCTTATTTCTTTTTCCCTGTGTTTGGGCAGGCAATGCATGAATTTATTTCCATACAAATACACCGACCTGAGGAAATAATAAGTAATATCAAATCCCAACACGCCATATCTTTCAGGGGAAGTGGCGTATCGGCGGTAGAATTCACGACTAAACTGTTCATATGCCGGTGAGTTGTAATCAACATAATAATCACTCGGAAAAGTAACTTCCATATTATTCATTTGGTGTAAACTCAGGGTACCAATCTTTTGCCATTCAGGCAGTCCGATCATTTTGATGTTGAAAGTATCGCGCAACACGTTGAGCCGGTTCATGGCATCCATGATAAAAGATTTATTATCGCCGTACAGCACTACCAGATTATCCCGTAAAACTGACGCGTTGTTAATAAAAGGATGCAGGCTGTCCCGGGCATAATCGGTATAAATCAATGGGTTGGGAAAGGTAGTGGTATCAAATTGATAGTTTTTCAGTATTTCTGGATTCACCGGATAATTTTCCAGATAGTAATTGTTGAGTGTATCATTAAATGTGATTTGTGTTTTCGGAATAGAATCGGCTAAAGCAGGGTTTTGATTTATTTTGTTTTGGCGTTGTTGGTCTTTTTCACGTTGGGTAACGGCGATACCTGTATTGATCAGGTCGAGGTTGGGATAGGAAACCGAGTCGGGCAAAACACGCCGGATACTGTCTGTCAAAGCTGAAACGATCTGGTTATGGGTGTAGGGAGTTTGTGAGATGACAAAAACCTTGTCTTTATCATACTCATTTTTAATTAGTTTTGATACTTCTGACACTTCTACGTTTTTGTCAGGCGTAACTTTTATAACATCGTTGTATCTTAAGAGTATTTCTGTTCTGTATGATAGCGGATTGACAATAGGGATATGAAAATGACTGGCGAAGAGGGCAACCTGACTAAAACTTCTGCTGTAGAACGGCCCGATAATCAGGTTCATGTTTTTCAGCTCAGGATGAGTAAGAACCTCTGCTGTTTTGGCCAGGGTTTGATCCACATCGTATACATACAATTGCAGGTTCATCCCCTGGGCCTTCAGGGAATCGGAAGCGATCAGCGCCCCTTCCAAAAACCGAATGAACCGGAAGGGGGCATAGTTTTTCTCCTGTCTGATCATGAACTCGGTCATGTTTATGCTGTCGGTTTGTTCCAGGTAAAGCGGTACCATGAGTGCAACTTTGAAAGTGCGGTTATGCGGATGGGGCTGACAACCGCCATAAGTTACCGGTACTGTTTTTTCACTTTCGGAAGGTGTGATTTTTCCGGAAGGCTGTTTGGGAGCCTGTTGGGCTATTTGGGACAATATGAATGCTTCCGGGCCGACCGGGATCCGGACGACCTGTCCGGGAATGACTTTTCTCCCGATGGATGGGTTATTTTGGAACAGCAGGCTGACATCAATACGATAGAGCCTGGCAACTTTTTTAAGGGGTATTTTTTGCCTTGCCTGATAGTAAACAAAATCAGTGCTTATTTTTTTTTTTGGTATTTTTATGATTTGGCCGATCCTGATATTGGTGGTAAGCCCCGGATTTGCCTGGTACAGATCTTCGACTTTTATTCCGTAAAGTCTTGATATACTGTATAATGTTTCTTTCTTTTTGACTATGTGAGTGGTGAAGATGTTGTTTTGTTTCTTTTGTTGAGCTGAAACAGGATGGTTTTTAAAAACATGACCAAAGTTTTTTTCAGATGCTGCTTCATATTTCCTCGCTTTTTTCAGCTCCCTGGCCGATGGGTGATATCCCGGCACTTTAGCCGTTACTGGTAAAAACAGCCGTTCGCCCTGAAAAACATTGATGAGGCCCGGGTTAACAGCTTTCAGTTCGTTGGTGGTTATGCCGTATTTTTTAGCAATGCTTTTGAGGGTCTCCCCTGCGACGACCACATGCCTGAAATTTTTAATGACCGGAAGGGAACGATGATAACCGGTCGTATTGGTTTGTTGAACGTTATGGCCCGAATTGACAGCTTTTTTGAAGCTGGTTTTTTTTGTTGCCGGTTTCGTGGTGACGGTAGTAGGAACCGGTTGGTTGGATCGAATGCCACCGGAATACTGTTGGTTATTAATAGTGTCTGAAATTTTCTTGTCCAAAATGGGAAAAGCGCTTTCCACTGGTATTTTTACGTATTCTCCTTCTTTTAGCGGACTTTTTATTCCCGGGTTGGCCAGTAGAATATACCGTTTTGGGATGAGGTAGATGGAGGCAATGTGATCGATAGTTTCCCCTTTTGACGCAATATGATAAAAGAAATCAAACCGGCTTGTGTTGACCCGTTGTTTGGTTACCGGTTTCTTGTTCACAACAGGTATCCATAATTTTTGGCCTATCAGAATGCCCTGTTCGGTGCCTGGATTGGCATAATAGATATCCTGCAGGCTGACATGATATGCTTTGGAAATAGAATATAGGGTCTGCCCTTTTTGTACCGTGTGTATATAATACTGTTTCCCATCACGTGTCTGAATGACATGGCTGATAGGAATTTTAACCGTTTGTCCAAAAGCAATACCGGCCAGCAACAAAAAATATAATAAAATCCCTTTTTTCATCATGATGTTCTTCTATTCTAATGTTCCAAAATTAAAAAGAATTTCCGTTGCTCATGCAGCCCCGGAGATTATTTCTGTCTGCCGCTTGAATCTCATGTTCAAACCGCTTTATGTTTTTCATGCAAACAACTGCTGTTTATCCTTTTTTCAACCGGACTTAACATTTAAAATTCTGCATTTCACATTTTGTTGTTTTATTCCCACTCAATGGTTGCCGGAGGCTTGGAGCTTATGTCGTAGACCACCCGGTTAACACCTTTTACCTTATTAATTATATCGTTGGAAACCCTTGCCAGGAATTCATAGGGCAGGTGTGACCAATCGGCAGTCATGCCATCGGTTGAACCAACGGCACGTAATGCCACTACGCTTTCGTAAGTCCTTTCGTCGCCCATAACACCTACTGATTGTATCGGAAGTAAGACAGCCAGGGCTTGCCATACCTTGTCGTAGAGGCCTTCATTTTTCAGGTTTTGTACGAAAATGTCATCCACATCCTGCAGAATGCGTATTTTTTCGGGTGTCACCTCGCCCAAAATACGGATGCCCAGTCCCGGCCCGGGAAACGGGTGCCGTTTTAACAAATGATCGGGCATGCCCAGCGTTTTTCCTATACGCCTGACTTCATCTTTAAAAAGGGTGTTGAGTGGCTCT
>JALUYM010000285.1 GCA_027018745.1 Bacteroidales bacterium
CTGGGCAAGAATGGAGATCAATGCCCCTTCCATTTCCCGGATATTGGTGGTAATGCTATAAGCCAGATACTCTACCACTTCGTACGGCATATCAATGCCATCGGTATATAATTTCCTTTGCAATATGGCAATACGCGTTTCCAGGTCGGGAACCTGCAAGTCAGCTGCCAGTCCCCATTTGAACCGGGACAAAAGTCGTGGTTCCATGCCTTTGAGTTCGACAGGAGGTTTATCGGAAGTGAGTATGATCTGTTTGTTATTTTGATGTAAATGATTGAAAATATGAAAGAAAATATCCTGGGTCTTCTCTTTTCCTGCCAAAAACTGAATATCATCCAGAATGAGTACATCAATCATTTGATAAAAATGCACAAAATCGTTCTGGTTATTGTTTCTTACAGAGTCGATATATTGGTTGATAAACTGTTCTGTTTGCAGATAAAGGACTGTTTTGTCAGGATAGTTGGCTTTTACCTGAATGCCAATGGCATGTGCCAGATGTGTTTTTCCAAGGCCTACCTGGCTGTATATCAAAAGAGGATTAAAAGCTGTTTTACCGGGATTTTCAGCCACGGCCCATCCGGCCGAACGGGCAAGACGATTACAATCACCTTCCACAAAATTATCGAAAGAATAACTTTCAACCAACTGAGAAGCGATCTTTAGTTTTTTCAACCCCGGAATAATAAAAGGGTTGGGAATTTCGCGTGAACGTCCTTTGTTCAGATCAAGCGGCATATTCACCGGCTTGTTTTTTAAATCATGTTGAACAGTAGTAGGATAATTGACGGTAATCGGTTTTTTATTCAACTGCGAATTATCCATAATAATACTGTACTCCAGTCTGCCCGAAGGGCCCATTTCCCTTTTAATGGTTTTTCTTAAAAGATTAATGTAATGGTCTTCAAGCCATTCATAAAAGAACTGGCTTGGCACCTGCACTACCAAAATATTGTTTTCAATTTTCAATGGTATAATGGGCTCAAACCAGGTTTTGAAACTTTGGTAGGGAATATTATCTTTGATTACTGCAAGACATCGTTCCCAAATTTCAACATGTTTTTTTTTCATTCGTTGGTAAGCTTTTTATCAACAATTTTCCTCTTTATTAACAACATTAACGTAAATTACTAAAAATCAGTACTGAATTTTAAACAGCCTTCTTTATAATTTTTTAACAAATAAATAACATATCCCGTTTAAAAAAAAGGTGAATCCCTCTTGACTTTTATCTTTTTTTGTCGTATATGTAGCATAATAAATAAAAAAAGTAAAAGTACTGAAAATCCGTCACTTCACTGTTAAACCCCTTATTGATTCAAATTTTTTCAAAACATTTTTTATCCGGTTTCTTTCCACCTCCAAAATCAACTCACACCGCATGCCGAAATCTTGTTTTAGAACAATTATATTTTCATCTTTCACAATGCGCATAACACGGTTCATTTGAGGATAATCAAAAAGAATTGTTAATTTACGGGTTATGGACAAAGTAACAATTGTTGCCCGGTCAATGGCATCACGGGTAGCCGTCTTATAAGCACGTATTAAACCCGGAACTCCCAGTTTGACCCCCCCGAAATAACGTATCACCACCACCAGCACATCAAACAGCCCTGCCGAGAGGATCTGATTAAAAATAGGTTTTCCGGCCGTTCCCGAAGGCTCACCATCATCACTGCTCCTGAACAATTCATTTTCAGGGTGGATACGATAAGCCCAACAGTGGTGCCTGGCATCATGGTACTCTTTTTTCATCTGTAAAAGATATTCTTTTGCTTTTTCCTCACTTTCCACATGAAATATCCTCGCAATAAAACGACTGTTTTTTTCTTTGTAATACCCCCGGGATTCTTTTTTTATGGTTTTATAACGATCTGTTTGCTCCATGTCCAAAAATATGAATTTTTGTTTAGAAAATAGTGCTTTTCACGAAAAACTCCTTTTGCTGACAGCCCTTTTACTAACACATATTTTTTTACCTTAGCACAAAAATTTATCATGTGCGCCAAAACACGAAAAGTAAAAAAGAGACAAAAAGCACAACCAACGGGGTCACTGCTGACCATCTTTATTGTTATCATTATCATTGCTGTACTTGCCGCTGCCGCAGCTTATTTTTTATACGGCACACGGAAAACAGAACATAAAATTATTGAAAAAACAACAACTGTTACTAAAAAAACAATTCCGGAAAAGCAGAAAGTTACAGCTAAAAGTGTACTGGAAGGAACCTGGGTAAGCACCAACGATGGCAGAATGCTGACCATTCACGGTACTTCTTTTACTATGGAGTTACCCTCCGTATCCGATCACGAGATAGTTAAAGGGACCTTCCGGATCACAGGAAACAAAGCGACGATTGTTTATGCAGGATCCAAAGACAAATGTGCCGAAAGTCCCGGGACTTATTCATTCAAAATCCGCAGGAAAAGTGTAACTTTCACTGTAATACATGATAAATGTCCGGGCAGGAAACAAATATTTTCTACTACCTGGGAAAAATTTTAATTGCTTTTTTTAAAAAACAAACGGCCTGCAAAATGGAAAATAAACCATCAAACAAAACCTTTTCTTTTCGACAGCGTTTACGTAGTTTTCGTTATGCTTTCAGGGGAATAGGCATCGTAATAAAAACACAGCACAATTTCTGGATACATCTTTCCATTGCCGTTTTAGTAATCGTTGCCGGATTTATTTTTCACATAAATCTGACCGAGTGGATTTTAGTAATTTTTGCCATAGGCCTTGTCCTGGCAGCAGAAACTTTTAATTCGGCCATTGAACAACTGACCGATCTGGCCAGTCCCGGTTTCCATTCCACAGCCGGAAAAGTGAAAGACCTTGCCGCAGGAGCTGTTTTAATTGCCGCAATAACCGCTGCTTTGGTCGGACTTCTTATCTTTGTGCCCAAAATTCTAAATTTGTTATGATTTTAATTATCGATAGCGGGACCACCAAAACACAATGGGTGCTGCTGGATGGTTCCCGCATAATGGAAGATACGGAAACCATTGGGTTTAATCCTTATTATACACCTGCCGGGAGCATTCGGGAAAGCATCGCAAACGGACTTACGGAAAACATTATAAACGGGGAAGTAAAGCATATCTATTTTTACGGAACAGGCTGTTCTACAAAAGAGAACTGTATGCTGGTCAATACAATCCTGAAAGGTTTTTTTCCAAATGCGGCCATTGAAACACACCACGACCTGTATGGTGCAGCCGTTGCTTTGCTCAAAAACCGCGAAGGAATTGCATCCATTTTGGGTACCGGTTCCAATTCCTGCTTATGGAACGGACAAAAAATTGTGGAAGCAGTTCCTTCACTGGGCTGGTTAATGGGCGATGAAGGAAGCGCTACCCATTTGGGAATTATTATGTTACAAGCCTTCCTTGGCGGGAAAATGCCCAAAGAAATTACCGGGGCCTTTTATCATTATACAGGACTCAATTTTGAAGGGATCCTGCACAAAGTTTACAGTGAAAATGAGCCGAATCGATGGATATCGGGCCTGTCGCCGTTTGCTTCTGCCAACATTGAAAAACCGGAAATCCGTCATCTTGTCAAACAAAATTTCCTGGATTTTCTATCGGCACAAATAAAAAGGTATACAGGTTATCGCGAAAAGGAAATTTCTTTCGTTGGTTCAGTAGCCTGGCATTTTAAAGATGTTTTGAGCGAAGTGCTCCGTGAAGAAAAACTGCATGCAGGCATTATCCTGCAACGGCCTATGGACGGGCTGATCGAATTTCACTCTTCTTCCTCACAAGATTGAACATTTTCACCCGGTGAACCGGGGTTTATTTTTTAACTCCTTTTTCAAATAAATGGACGTCAGGCTTTTTTTATCCCGGATGATTTCTTCCGGTGTTCCCTGGCAGACAACCTCGCCTCCCCTATTTCCTCCCTCAGGCCCGAGATCGATAATGTGGTCAGCTACTTTGATGACCTCCATGTTGTGCTCTATTACCAGGACGGTATTTCCTTTGTCCACCAGTTTGTTCAAAACATCAAGCAAAACCTTCACATCTTCAAAATGCAATCCGGTAGTAGGTTCATCCAAAATATACAATGTTTTGCCCGTATCTTTTTTGGAGAGTTCGGTTGCCAGTTTCACCCGTTGGGCTTCTCCACCCGAAATGGTAGTAGATGATTGGCCCAGGGTGAGATAGCCCAAACCCACGTCTTTCAATGTCTGTAATTTATGAACAATGGAAGGCACGTTGGCAAAAAAATCGACTGCCTGCCGTATGGTCATATTCAGGACATCGTTGATGGATTTGCCCTTATACCGCACCTCAAGTGTTTCACGATTATAACGTTTCCCCTGGCAGGTTTCGCACAAAACATACACATCAGGCAGAAAATTCATTTCGATAACCCTGACACCGGCACCTTTACAGGTTTCGCATCGACCTCCTTTAACATTAAACGAAAACCGACCCGGTTTGTATCCCCGGATCCTGGCCTCCGGCAACTGACCATAAAGTTTTCTGATTTCATCAAAAACTTTGGTGTAAGTAGCCGGGTTGGAACGGGGTGTCCGGCCAATGGGCGACTGGTCTATTTGAATGACCTTGTCTATATTTTCCAGTCCCTCGATGGCATCATAAGGCAACGGTTCTTTCAGGGAGTGAAAAAAATGATTGCTCAGGACGGGGTACAAAGTATCGTTCACCAAGGTAGACTTCCCACTTCCCGAGACGCCGGTTATGCAAATAAACTTTCCCAAAGGGAACTGCACATCTATGTTTTTCAGGTTGTTGCCACGGGCACCTTTAAGCGTAATAAATTTCCCGTTGCCCCTGCGCCGGTTTTTCAGAATGGGAATAAATCTTTTTCCCTTCAAATATTGCCCTGTAAGAGTATCTTTTTGCATCAACTCTTCCGGTGTTCCCTGTGCCACAATTTCGCCCCCCATCCTTCCGGCACCCGGGCCGATTTCCACCACGTGGTCGGCTGATAAAATGGTATCCTTGTCGTGCTCCACCACGATAATGCTGTTGCCGATATCACGCAAATCTTTCAATGCTTCAATAAGTTGATGATTATCACGCTGATGCAAACCAATACTTGGTTCATCAAGGATATACATGACACCTGTCAGCCGGGAACCAATTTGTGTAGCCAGCCTTATCCGCTGCGACTCGCCGCCTGATAATGTCCGGGCAGGGCGTGTCAGGCTAACGTAACCGATACCTACTTCCAGCAGGAAATCCAGTCGCACACGGATTTCTCGTAAAATTTCCCGTGCAATTTGGCGTTGTTTTTTATTCAGTCGTTCTTCCAGTCCTGTCAGCCAGTTTTTCAGCTCGTTCAGGTCCATACCGGACAACTCAGAGATGTTCTTCCCGTCTATTTTAAAATAAAGCGCTTCTTTTTTCAGGCGTGCCCCATGGCACTCGGGACAAACATGTTTGTTCATAAAACGGCCCGCCCATTTTTTTGATGACTGTGAAGCTCCCTCTGCATGTGAACTGGAAAGATAGCTTAACAAGCCTTCGTAAGCCAGTGAATAAGAAGAAGTAATGCCAAGGTATTCTTTTTTCACTTCTACCGTTTCGTTGGTGCCGTGCAGGATTACATCAATGGCTTTGGAAGAAATATCCCTGATGGGCGTATTCAGGGTAAAACCGTATTTAATACCGATGGTTTCAAGCTGGTTAAAAACCCAGGTATTTTTATATTCACCCAATGGGGCAATGCCGCCATTCTTTATGGATAAGTTTTTATCAGGAAAAACCTTGTTCAAATCAACTTCTTCAATAATCCCTAACCCGTTGCAACGGGAGCAGGCCCCGCTGGGAGAATTAAACGAAAAAAGGTTGGGTTCGGGATCATCATAAGCAATGCCGGTGGTCGGGCACATCATTTTTTTACTGTAATATCTTGCCTCGTCGGTTTCCATATCCAGCACCATAATGACACCTTTCCCCAGTTTCATGGCCGTTTTTATGGACTTCTTCAATCGGTCCGCCGCATTCTCCCTAACCGGTAAACGGTCAACAACCGCCTCAATATCATGCACTTTATAGCGATCAAGTTGCATTCCGAACGCCAGCTCCCTGATTTCACCATCTACCCGTGCCCGTAGAAATCCCTGCTGTCTGATACGCTCAAACAGTTCGCGATAATGGCCTTTACGACTCCGGACCAGTGGTGCCAAAACGGCAATATTCCGTTCTTTGTATTTTGCCTCTATCAGATCAACAATCTGTTCTTCGGTATATTGCACCATCTTTTCGCCGGTGTTGTATGAAAAGGCTTCAGAAGCACGGGCATAAAGCAAACGCAAAAAATCATAAATCTCCGTTATCGTTCCAACGGTAGAGCGCGGATTACGATTAACCGATTTTTGTTCAATGGAAATCACCGGGCTCAATCCTTTGATTTGATCCACATCGGGACGTTCCATATGGCCGATAAATTGCCGGGCATAGGCAGAAAAGGTCTCCATATAGCGCCGCTGGCCTTCAGCATAAATCGTATCAAATGCCAGCGAAGACTTTCCACTTCCACTCAAACCGGTAATCACCACCAGTTTGTCGCGTGGTATGCTCACATCGATATCTTTCAGGTTGTGAACCCTGGCACCTTTAATTTCCAACAGATTATCATCCGTAGGTTCTGTTCTCGAATTTTTTTCCATGTAACCGGTAAACCCGTTTGCCTTTTTCAAATTTGCGGCAAAATTACAGTTATTCCTTCAATTTTGCATTTGTCAGATTAAATGGGGCATTGGGAATTTTGATCAGGTAAGTTTTATGATGCCTGTTTTTCAGGGAATTTCTCCGCAACCACGGATTAAAATATTTCAACAGTTTATAGGAGATACCTTGTAAATGCGCAAAGTCAGCCCAGTTTTTTACCGCACTTTTTACTTTTACGGTATGGGTAGGTACTACCGGATATTCCTGTGAAGGTTCTATATAGAATCCATAATCTTCGGGATTCTCAAAAATCATTTTTAATGCCAACATACGATAGATATAACGTGATGTTTCATCGGCTACGAGCATGTCATAAAATGATTTTGTTTTTTGTTGTTTCATAAACCGGACAATTCTGTTCTGGCCGGCGTTAAAACTTGCTACCGCCAACGTCCAACTGCCAAATTTCTTGCGCGCTTTTTTCAAATACCGGCAGGCAGCGCGTGTTGATTTTTCCACATCGTACCTTTCATCGACATCCCTGTCAACTTCCAACCCATTCTCTCTTGCTGTAGATTTCAACAACTGCCAAAAACCAACGGCATGAGCAGGTGACACTATATTTAGCAAACCGCTTTCTACCAGGGGCATATAGCGAAAATCCAAAGGGACACCCTGATTTGCCAAAATGGTGTCAATCACGGGAAACCAGCGATGGGCACGCTTAAAAAGCAACAAAGTAGAAGAATGCCAGTAGGTATTTACCGAAAGTTCACGATCGAGGGCCTCTCTTACATAAAAAATATCCAATGGCACAGGCTCCCCTGCAAAACTCAGGTTGTTGGGAATAGTCAATGATACTATTTTGTAATATTGCCTGTTTGTTCCGGGCAGGCTCACATCCCTGTGCACTTTCTGGAACACAGCGCTACCGATAATCAAAACAATTACAAGCAATAAAAGCAGAAAATAAGAAAGGTTTTTATTCATAATTGTTATAAAGGTTTAAACAAAGTCCTAAAACGGACTCTCAAAGTTACGAAAAAAAGGAGCACTTTTGTCTTTCTCCGATAAAAGGGGTTCGCCGTCGAGCTGCCAATCAATGTTCAAATCCGGATCATTCCACCGGATACTTCCTTCGGAGGCTTTGTTATAAACATTGGTGCATTTGTAAAAAAACACCGTATTATCCTCTAACGTTACAAAACCGTGTGCAAATCCGGGGGGTACCCAGTACATCCATTTATTTTTATGTGTCAGCATCACTGAAGCCCATTTTCCATATGTCGGGGAATTTTTCCGCAGGTCCACCGCCACATCCAGTACAGCACCATGCATCACACGAACAAGTTTTCCCTGCGTAAATGGCGACTTCTGAAAATGCAACCCTCGCAAAACCCCTTTCATGGACTTGGACTCGTTGTCCTGCACAAAATTCTGATCAATGCCCAACTTTAAGAAAGTCTCTTTGTTATAGGATTCAAAAAAATAACCACGCTCATCTTCAAATACTTTTGGTTTCAAAATATACAGGTCAGGAATTTGTGTTTTAATTATTTCCATGAATTTCAAATTTTGGAGTAAAAATACGAATTTCAGAAAAAGGAATTAGAAAGTGTTTATCACCAACTACAAACACTTCTCTTTCCACATATTCTGAAACAGTTGATCTTCAATTGTTTTTTAACAAAGGAATGCTTTATTCCTTCATAATCCTTTTCCATCTCGTCATCAGCCCGTCAATATTTTTTTTACAAAAAGAAAATACTTTCATTTGGCCCTGTGTAGGTTGCATATCCGCTTGTTGAACGGAAATAGCGAGAGAAGACAAAACTCCAATGGAAGACGCCAGGTTGGGATGCCCTTTGTCTGACAAGATGAAAAGCGAATCGCATGTGGCAGCCGGAAGATTCTTCTTTTTCATCAAAAGCAGGCCATGAATGGTTTTATATACCATTACTGACTTATTTAAAAGGGTATCTATTTGCCGGGCCAGATAAAGCTGTTTTACCAAATCACTTTTACTCACATGAACCCTTGGATCCATTTTAACTATTAATGGCCGGGTGTATTTTTTTCCGTTTACCTGCAGGGTAACTGTATACCGGCCAGGCAATACAAGCGGTCCCTCCGGCTGAAGCGGCGTACCATCTTTCCATATAGCTGCAATGGAATAATGATAGTGCAAAGCAGAAGGACGCGGATAGCGAAGGTCCCAAACAAACCGGTGCATGCCCTTCGCATTAGAAAGATGATCCGGACCTCTTACCCATCCTTTTTCAAAATAACGAAAAGCAGGTAATTCTTTTGCCTTTTCATTGCTCGAAAACTGCCGGACAACATTCCCGGCGGAATCCTTTATGATTAAAACAACAGGTTCATGCATATTATCTTTAAGCCAGTAATCGATTATGGCCCCCGCCGGGGGATTTTTCCCTAACGGTGTTGAAGGAGGCCAGGGTGTATCATGGTTTTTATCATTTCTGAGGCGCCAGGTTTGCTCAGGGCTGAAGAGATAAACCGGTGCCTGTGAAATCTTTTGGGTTAGCTCACGTAATGGTTCAAGGTCATCCAATATCCATATACCATGTCCCTGCGTTCCGGCAATAAGGTCTCCATCATGCACCACCAGATCACGTACGTTGGTTGTGGGAAAATTTAAAGTAAGGGATTGCCATTGCAAACCATCGTCAAACGAAACATACACACTTCTGTTTGTTCCGGCATAAAGAAGTCCTTTTCTGACAGGATCGGCCCTGACAACATTGGTATATTCATCCATGGGGATGCCTTTGGTAATTGTCTGCCAGGTTTTTCCATCATTTGTTGTTTTGAGTATTAATGGCGTTGATTTACCTAACCTGTGGGTGTCAATGGCGGCATAAGCCGCATGTGCGGAAAAAGGTGAAGGTGCAATGGCGTTGACCCTGGCCCAAAGCGGGATTTGCGGTGGGGTCACGTTAAGCCAGTGTTTTCCTCCATCTTTACTGAGCTGAATAATACCATCATCTGTTCCAACCCATATTGTTTTTGGATCAATCGGAGAGGGTGAAATACAATAAATGACACCATATCCGATTGACCGGGCCTGTGCCAAATCAGGATTTTTTACTTTTTTTACACCTGATTTAATGCCACTCAGATCGGGGCTGATAATTTTCCAGTGATTGCCGTTGTCAAGGGATTTAAACAGATATTGCGCACCAAAATACAAAGGATAAGGTTTTATATGTGAAAATACCAAGGGAGTAATCCAAGTATAACGATAACGTACAGTTGTAGGCCGTGCCCCATAACTGGACACCGGCCATGGGGAAACATTGGCAGATTGCCTGGTAACCTCATTAAAGCGCGAAACTTTTCCGCCCAGGCCACTTCCAAATACCCAATTTGCATTTCCCGGTTTGGGAATCTCGTAATCCCGTTCATCTCCCCCTACCGGATGCCAGTCACGAAGCCCGATAACACCATATGGGCCGCGACTTGAAATTTCTACTGTGCCATTATCCTGCTGTCCGCTGTAAATATGGTAAGGAAATTGATCATCTACTGCTAAATGATAGAATTGAC
>JALUYM010000286.1 GCA_027018745.1 Bacteroidales bacterium
AATACTGAAATATCGAAAGTTTTTTCACCGGAACGGATAAGCGTATTCAGCTTTTTGCCCACAGTTTTGTAAATATCATTTTTTTTGCCTGTACGAATGGCCCACTCCAATAGTTTTTGGTCTTTTTCTGATATTTCCTCACCTAAAGAACCTGACGGAACATCCTCTTTTTTAGATACTTCTAATGTTTCCAGCCCTTGTTGTGCCAGGTATGCCTTGCGTAGTCTTTCAATTTGCCTTTGCAAACGTTCCAGCTTACGAATGAGTTTTTTATTCTTCTGATCCATAGCCCCTGAATTAGGATTTTTACAAAGATAAGGTTTTTGGTAAATTTTGGATGACAAACTTCTCCTGAATTCAGATAGTATTTTTTTAAAAAACGATAAGACTGTGCTTCTCTTTTTTTACATTTGTTTTTTTATTTAAAATGACAGAGGGTATGAATTTAAAGATTATTTTTTTTACGGTTCTTTCTTTTCTTTTTCTGGGTACTGCCCGGTCTCAGCAGAAGTTTCTTTTTGATGCTACCAAAGCCGAAATGGCAGGCAATGCTGACTGGGTAATTGATGCTGACCAGCATAACATTGGTTTTAAGAATGGTCTTGCCGTGGTGGGACAGGGGAATGAATCCAATCCCCAGCAGTTCCCTACCCCGGCACAATCCACAGTTGTAGCTTCTACTCCTGAAACATATTGGGAAGGTGGTATTTCTGCCTGGGGAATAGATCTGGTAAAAAGAGGTTATAAAGTGGAAACATTGCCTTACAATGGTAAAATTACGTATAAAGATCCCGATAACCCGCAGGACCTAAGTCATTATAATGTTTTTGTGGTGGATGAACCGAACATTGCTTTTTCTGCCTCTGAAAAAGCAGCAATAATAAACTTTGTAAAGAATGGGGGCGGGTTGTTTATGATTTCCGACCATAAGGGAGCTGACAGGAACAATAATGGTATCGATTCGCCCCATGTGTGGAACGATTTGATGCAAAATAATTCCGTACAAAAAAATCCTTTTGGTATTACCTATGATTATTACTCTTTTAGTGATAAAACGGAAAACATCCCCCAACTTCCCACTAATCCTATTTTGCATGGCCCGATGGGCAATGTTACCCGTGTAGAATACTATGGCGGGACCTCTATGACGCTTGATACCCTGGCCAACAGTACTGTAAAAGGATTGGTTTATCGGTCGGGAGCGGTGTTTAATAACAAAAATGTGCTCGTGGCCTATGCCAAATATGGTAAAGGAAAAGTGGTGGCCATGGGTGACAGCTCACCTGCCGATGATGGAACAGGTGATCCCAACGACAGGCTATACAACGGATGGACAAAAGACGCTAACGGGAATCATGAGAGATTGATTATGAATGCCAGTATTTGGCTGGCCACACCGGAAATAACCGGTATTCCTGTTAATGAGAGAAATAAAAAAGAAACAGTTCATATACAAATTCATGATAAAACGGTTTCTTTTGTTCTTTCGGGATACATTAAAAATCCAATTCATCTGATAGTTTATAATGTGAAAGGCCAGCAGGTTGCCAGTCTGCAAAATCTAAAACCACAAAAAACTTATTCCGTGAAACTTTCAGAAAACGGCATTTACATTTACCGGATACAATATAATAATAAACAGTTTGTTTGCGGGAAATTTTATTTTTAGAACGGGAAAAAGATTTATCCGGCCAAAATAAATCCCCCGTTTGTGTTACGTTTGAAAAATATGTTTGATTTTCGTTT
>JALUYM010000287.1 GCA_027018745.1 Bacteroidales bacterium
CCCATTATTTTGTACTCAGTTTCCAGTGACCCTCCCGACCTGTTGGTCGGGATGCTTTGAACCAACTGAGCCAAGCTCCCATTATTTTGTGCTCAGTTTCCAGTGACCCCCCCGAATTGTTGGTCGGGATGCTCTGAACCAACTGAGCTAAGCTCCCCTGCTGTGTGTTTACGCTCCCACCAACACAGGGAAGGTCAATATCCTTTACACCTAAAGGTTTTGAGGGTGCAAAGATACACTGATATTTTAATTGAACAAGTCCTTTTTCAACTTTTTACTTTGCCCTCTGTTATCTATCTTTTATTAGATTTGCAAAGTAACTCCTTAAAAATTGAAGCAACAAAGAATTAACATATTTTTATTTCTGCTCTTTTTGTTGGCCGGCATGTATTCATGCTCGGTCAGAAAGTTTGTTCCCAAAGGTAAATATCTGGTTAACAATAGTAAAATACAATTGGAGAATAAATCATATCCCGAACTTAGAATAGGGGAGCTGAGGCCCTATATGCAACCAAAACATAATAAAAAGTTCCTGCTTTGGCGTGTTGACTTATGGAATTACTATCATAATAAGAAGAAACATACCAGATTTAGTGAATGGCTTAACAAAAAAATAGGTGAAAAGCCGGTTTATTTCTATAGCGAAGATGTGGCGCGGAATGCCCGTAACATGGAAAGTTATCTTTCTGATATCGGTTTTTTCCATTCCAGGGTGACGTACGATATCCGGTATGATAAAAAAAAGAAACTGGCTGATGTTGTTTATAAAATCTTTCCTGCTAGGCCCTACCGTTATGATACGGTTAAACTGGTGCTGGAAGATACTACTCTGAAGCCGTATTTAAAAAATCAGGTAGCTGCCAGTTTGATTAAGAAAGGGGATATATACAATGCATATACCATGGATGATGAACGTGACCGGATTACACAAATATTACGTAACGAGGGATATTATTATTTTAACAGGAACTACATACAGTTTTTAGTGGATACTAATTTTCGTCAACATGCTGCCAGTGTGCGAATTGATGTCCTTCCCCGAAAAGAAACCAATGTAAATATGCCCGGAAAAACGGTTCTTTTGCCCCACAAACGTTATTTTATTGATACCGTTAGTGTTATTCCCGATTATGATCCTTTGAATACCCATGGATATGTGCGTATGGTGCACATAATTAAGTTCCCGAAAGATACGACCCGTTATCGGTATATCTATTATTGCCGTCAGCCCAAGCGTTTCTCGTTGAATACTTTTGACAATGCAATCTATTTAAAACCGGGTCATCCGTATTCTGATGCCGAAGTAAAAAAGACTTATAATTATTTGTTTAATTACAAAATACTTTCTTCCTCTATTATTAGTTTTGAGCCTGTAATACCTGCAGGCAATGACAGTAGTAAAACAGGGTACCTGAATGCCCGTATCCAGATGCAGACAGGAAAACTGAATAACATTTCTATAGAAACGGTAGGTACCAATTCCAGTGGCGATTTGGGGGTGAACGGTGTCCTTTCGTTTACAAACAAGAATATATTCCGTCGTGCGGAAGTCTTTAGTCTGCGGTTCCTCGGCGGATTTGAGGCACAGCATCTCGGCAAACTTTCTTCCGATTCTACCATAAAAGCCCGCAGCAAAAATGGCCTGTTCAATACTTTTGAAGCAGGGGTAGATGCATCGGTCACTTTTCCCATGGCATTGTTTCCTTTCCGAAAATACAGGGTTGGAGGTATGGCACAAACCCGTAT
>JALUYM010000288.1 GCA_027018745.1 Bacteroidales bacterium
CAAAATAATCCTCCGTGAAGGCATGATAGTGCCCACCCCCATTGTTATTGCCTTTCGCGGAACGTTTTCTTCCGAATGGAAATCTGCGGCAGCATCGGCAATGGTCAATGAATCAAGCGTTACCATACGTGTAGGAGAATAAGGGCCCGAGCCGGGCTCATTAAACCCAATGTGGCCTGTGCGCCCGATGCCGAGTATTTGTAAATCTATTCCACCTGCATTACGGATAGCCATCTCATAATTCTGGCAAAAATCATAAACCTCTTCTTCAGGAACCATACCATCGGGAATATGAATATTTTCTTCCGGAATATCTACATGGTTAAAAAGATGTTCATGCATGAAATACCAATAACTTTGCACATGTTCTTTGGGCATGGGGTAATATTCGTCAAGGTTAAAGGTAATGACCTTTTTAAAGCTCAGCCCTTCTTCCTTATGAAGCCTTACCAGTTCGCGATATACACCGATGGGGCTGGAACCTGTGGCAAGGCCCAACACGCAGTTTTTCCCTTTTTTGTTTTTTTCGCGAATCAGATCTGCAATTTCTGCAGCAATTTTTCGGGAAGCTTGTTCCGCGTCATCAAAAACACGAGTAAAAATATGTTCGTATTTACGTTCAACACGTTCTTTTACATCCAGTTGGAGAGGCTGTTGTTTCATGATACTTTTATTTTTTCAGACTGTGATTTTGCGCATCAAAATACAGGGCGGCTGCCCCGAGAACAGCAATATCCTCCTGTTCCGAGGCAACTACTTTTAACTTTTTAACGGCATGTTTGTATGGAAAAGCATTTATTTTTTGCCGTAAACTTTTTTCGAAATACGGAAAAGCTTTGGAAAGCGGACCGCCAATAACAATGATTTCAGGATCAACAGAAAAGAGGATAGTATGAATAAGGCTTCCCAGGGTAAAGCCGTATTGTTCGAAAATAGCCAGGGCGATTTTGTCTTTTTTGTTGGCCCGCCTCAAGAAAGTTGAAGCCGAAACACCATATTTATAGTCAAAAAAAGCATCATTCAAATAAAATTCATAATTCTTCTCGCCAAAGGAAATGCCCCCAAATTCACCGGCACCACAATTTGTTCCGGAATACAGGTGGCCATTGAAAATGATTCCCGCCCCCACACCGGCACCGAGGATCAGCCCCACACTATTGGCATATCCAACAGCTTTGCCAAAATAAGTTTCGCCAATGGCAAAACAGTTGGCATCATTGTTTACATAAACTTTAAGGCCAAACTGGTTTTCAAGAATTTCCTTAACGTGCACCTCACGCCAGGAAGGAATATTTAGAACATCGTATACAATGCCTTTTTTCACATCGACCAGACTGGGGACACCAATACCAATACCTGCAACCTCATCATCTATCACCTCATTGATGATATTAAAAACTTCGGCCAGTATTTCATTCTCCGGCGCCCTGTTGTATATTTTTCGTGTGATACTTTTCTCAATATTACCACCTTTGACCTTACCGGCCACAAGCGTTTTACCACCAAAGGAAATTCCTATTACCGCACTATCCATAATATAATATTTTTAATTTTTGTCCATTAACTGCGATTCAAAAACAAGCTGTTTTGTCCTGTCAAGATAAAGCGATGCTGCACCCAGAACAGCAATATCTTTCACATCTGAAAATATAACATCAAAATCATCCAAAGCTTTTGGAAAGGGAAAATCAAGCAATTCTTTCCACATGCTGATCTTGAAAAATTCGCTGGATTGAGCAACCGA
>JALUYM010000289.1 GCA_027018745.1 Bacteroidales bacterium
CCATTGGTGGATTGCTGGCCAAAGCACTTATAATGACCAACAACGATTATTATTTTAATGAATCGAAACTTTGCCTGTTTTGCAGCGGGGCAGCATTTAACCGGCTACAGGCTTCTTCAAAATTTATTATCGACAGCCGCGGCAGCCTGGCACTTTATTCCTATCTTATTGAACATCTTGAATACCACATAAAAACCAACCCGAGACTGGCACATTACCTCAGCCCCGAACACCCGGAAGGATACAGTTTAAAAAGCCTGTTGAATTATAACAAAATGAGAGAATACAGGGAAGAGAAGTTTAACGGCCTCAGCAAGCGAATGCATGCTTTTGCATTAAAAAATGATGTTGTCTATCCCTATTATGAAATAGAAAATACACTGAAAGGGGTATCACATAAGATTCCTGTCAAGGTAAATGTCCTCGACTTTCCATTCCCGTACAAACATGAAGATCCTTTTCCGGCTAATAAAAAGTACCGGCAGGAAATCACCACACATTTTAACAAAACATTTTCCGCTATGGGGCACTTCCTGAAAGACGATTAAAATAATCGAGACCTATGTCTGATTCTCCAGGCAGTCACCAATAAAAAAACCATTCCTGACAGGGAACGGCTTTTTTATATAAAAACGAAAATATTCTTTTCACTATGCTTTTTTAGCCACTACTTTGCTCACCAGTTCGGCAGCTTCCTGCAAACGAATAGCCGAAAGTACTTTCAAACCGGATTTATCGATCAGGGCTTTGCCTTCTTCAGCGTTGGTACCCTGCAAGCGCACAATAATCGGCACTTTGATCTCGCCAATGCTTTTATATGCATCCACAATACCCTGTGCCACACGGTCGCAACGGACAATACCACCAAAAATATTCACCAGAATGGCTTCTACGTTAGGGTCTTTCAAAATAATACGGAAAGCGGCTTCCACCCTTTTGGCATCAGCCGAACCACCCACATCAAGAAAGTTGGCAGGATCACCGCCCGACATTTTGATCATGTCCATGGTAGCCATGGCCAGGCCGGCACCGTTTACCATACAACCCACATTACCATCCAGTTTTACAAAATTCAGGTCGTAGCTGCCGGCTTCCACTTCTGCCGGATCTTCTTCCTGAATATCGCGCATGTGAGCAATGTCTTTATGACGATAAAGGGCATTGTTGTCTACTACAACTTTTGAGTCGGCAGCATAAACTTTTCCATCAGCTGCTTTTATCACAGGGTTAATCTCGAAAAGGCTGGCATCAATACTTTCGTAAGCTTTGTAAAGTGCCGAAACAAATTTCACCATCTCTTTAAAAGCCACGCCGCTCAGTCCAAAGTTAAAAGCGATCCTGCGTGCCTGAAAACCCTGTAAACCCACTTTCGGGTCAATTTGTTCGGTAAAAATCTGGTCAGGTGTTTCGGCAGCCACCGCCTCAATGTTCATACCGCCCCGCGGCGAATACATCACCATGTTATGGCCTTCGGCACGGTTTAAAAGAATACTCATGTAATATTCTTCTACTTTTTCAGGGCCCGGATAATAGATGTTTTGTTCAATAAGCACCCGCCTCACCAGTTTTCCTTCTTTTTTGGTCTGCGGCGTCACCAAATGCATACCTATAATTTGGTCTGCATACTTTTTAACTTCATCCAGGCTTTTGGCTATTTTTACCCCACCGGCCTTACCGCGGCCTCCGGCATGCACCTGTGCTTTAACAGCCCATTTGTCAGAACCGGTTTGTTTTTGAATTTCTTTGGCAGCCTTCACGGCTTCTTCGGGGGAATTGGCTACAATGCCTACGGGGACAGATACCCCGTAACCTTTTAAAATAGATTTCCCTTGATATTCGTGTAAGTTCATACGATTTAACTTTTATACTATCATTAATGAAGGCCAAAAGTAGGATTTTATTTTTTTTGTTTCCGAAAAACGCACTTAAAATATCCTAAACGGGTACATATTTAGAACCATTTTTAAATAGAACTGTCAATTTTTTATTTTTATTTCCGGCCTGGAAATTACAGAATGTTGCCATATCCGGCAGCCCACACTTTCGCAGGCCACTTTCAGGCAAAGTTTCCGACCTGAAAAATCCGCTCATGACTGCGCCCGTACCATCACGGCTATCATATCTTCTTAACTTTGTACCGAAAACAAACCGGACAAATGGGATACAAATACCTTTCACTAAAATTACCTCCTGGTTTCACTCCGGAACAGCTCCGTCATAAAATAGGTAAGGCGCTACGAATCAACACTTTCTCATTTCAGATCATACGCCAGGGCCTGGATGCACGCAAAAAAGGTTTCATTCATTGGGAAATACGCCTGATGGTACAATCACCCGAAATAAAAGGTGATCCGCCTGACAGGCCTGAAATCCTGAAGATCCCCCATACGAACACTAAAAAACGGGCAGTTGTAGTCGGGAGCGGGCCAGCCGGATTTTTTGCAGCTTTGGTTTTACAAAAAGGAGGTGTGAGGACAACGCTTATCGAAAGGGGAACAGAAGTTTCCAAAAGAAGCAGCGAAATTGAAATTTTTGAGAAAACAGGGCAGTTTTTCTCCCGTAGCAATTATGCTTTTGGCGAAGGAGGTGCAGGTACTTTTTCTGATGGAAAACTCACTTCCCGGAGCAAGGGGATTTCGTTGGAAAGACAATTTATCCTGAAAAGTTATGTAGAGGCGGGAGGTCCCGAAGAAATTCAGTACCTGTCTTATCCCCACCTGGGCACGGACAAGTTGAGGGTTATTGTCAAAAACTTGCGCAAAAGTTTTCTGGACCTTGGCGGCAATATACTTTTCGAAACACAAATGACAGACATAAAAGCAAAAAACGGAACCGTTTTCTCCATCGAAACGGACAAGGGCAGGTTAGAAGCAGATTATTTCATTCTTGCTATAGGGCATTCCGCTTTTGATACTTTCAGGATGCTTATAAAAAGAGGTATTCGATTCCACATCAAAAATTTTGCGCTGGGATGCCGTATGGAACATCCCCAGGAGCTCATCAACAGGGCCCAATGGGGAGTAAACAGGCTGCCGGGAGTCAAAGCTGCCGAATACCACCTGACTTCCCCGGGAACAGGCGGTCATCCGGTTTACAGCTTTTGTATGTGTCCGGGCGGCAAGGTGGTACCGGCCACCGCTTACAAAAACACAAACATTGTCAATGGCATGAGCCGCTATCAGCGCGATGGCAGATTTGCCAACGCTGCCTGTGTGGCCGGAGTTAACCTGGGCAGCATGCTCCATTATGAGGTTTCTGCTTTGGAATCCCTCGACTGGCTTGAAAAACTGGAACAATCCTTTTACAATCTAATGAAAGGATATCAGGCTCCGTTTTGCACTATTCAAAGCTTTTTACACCAAAAAATGATGCCCGGCAATACCCAAACCAGCTATCCTATGGGTATTGTGGAAGCCCCGTTATGGGAAATGCTGCCACAGGAAATCAGCCGGGCCATGCGCAAGGGATTGCAGGATTTCAGTAAAAAGATCAAAGGTTTCGAAACAGGTAACCTGCTGGGGCTGGAAAGTAAAACCTCTGCTCCCGTTCAGGCTGACCGTGAAAAAAACGGTTTATGCACCGGGTTCCAAAACCTTTACCTGGTAGGCGAAGGCAGCGGTTATTCGGGAGGTATCGTTTCCAGCGCCGCAGATGGCATAAAAGCTGCTATGGATATTCTTTTATAAAAAAACAATCTGGAAACCCGGTTGTAAACCACTTAAATTAAACCCAAAATAAATTATAAAATAATACATCTTTTCCTTTGGCATTTTCAAATATTGAAATACATTTGCCGCTGTAATTCTTCAGGGCAGGGTGAAATTCCCGACCGGCGGTTAAAGCCCGCGACTCCCGATGTGTAATCGGGACTGATTCCGTGAAAACCGGAAGCCGACAGTACAGTCTGGATGGGAGAAGAATTTGATGCATTAGTATGTCAGGCCGGAACAGGAATTATTTATTGCCTGTGATTGGTTTGGTAAGTCAGATTAATGAAATATCTCCTTTCATGCCTGCCCTGTAGAAAACAGGGTTTTTTTATGCAATATTTAAACATGTAATTAAACAATGAAAGGAAAATTTATTTTATTGATCATCAGCACTTTTATTTCCTTTTCGGTTTTTTCACAAAACCTGGTCAAAGGAAAAGTAATTGATGCAACAACCAGGAAACCTGTTGCGGCAGTTCATATTGTGTTGAACAATGAGAAAAATGGAGTTATTACCAACAGCAAAGGGGAATTCAGCTTTCGATACCCAAAAACCAAAGGTAGTTTTTTTGTTGAAAGCATGGGGTATATGCCACAACAAATTTCTTTCAGGACTAAAGGCCAAACCACGGTGCTCCCTCCTATTGTTTTACAACCGAAAACCTATTTACTCAACGAGATCAACATCACAGCCGGACTGGTTACGGGCAAAAATGCTCCGGTGAACGTTTCCACTATCAGCGCAAGGACCATAAAAAGCCGCCTTGGTGACAGGCCATTGCCCATGATACTCAATACAATCCCTTCAGTGTACAGTGTTCGCAACGGAGGTGGCAGTGGCGATGCTACCCTGAGTATCCGCGGTTTTAAACAAGACAATGTGGCACTGTTACTCAACGGGATTCCTATCAATGGTGAAGAGAACGGTTTGATATACTGGAGCAACTGGCTGGGGCTGAGCGATGCAGCAGTTGATATCCAGGTACAGAAAGGGCCCGGGTTTTCTAACATTTCCACCAATGCAGTGGGTGGCAGCATAAACATCATCACCCGGACGGACAACCGGCCAAAAGGAGGAACCCTTGATTTCAGGATAACCGATTACGGAAACCAGAAAACAACCCTGAGCCTCCATAGCGGCAAACTGGACAATGGCTGGAATTTAGCTTTCCTGGGTTCTTATTACAGTGGAAAAGGTTATGTAGATGCAACTTTCGTTAAAGGGTTCTCCTACTTTTTCAGCGCCAACAAGCAGTTCAATGCAAAAAATCATTTGAACATCACATTGCTTGGCTCACCACAACATCACGGGCAGCGGACACAACGGCTCTCGGAAAAAGAAGAACAACGCTACGGAAACAAATACAACAAAGACTGGGGCGGTTTGAATGGCAGAATGCTCAATGCTTCTGAAAATTTCTATCATAAACCTTTTCTGAGTATCAACCACGATTTAAAAATCAGTGAAAAAAGCAAACTTTCCAACAGCATTTTTGTAAGTTATGGTTATGGTGGCGGAAAATGGTCTGAAAGCTTTCAATATGCCCCCTCTGTTTTCACTTACCTCAACACATCGGGACAAATCGACTGGCAGAAAATTTACGATCAAAATGCTGCCAATACCCGAAAATACGTACTTGCCAATGGCGATACTGTTAGCGGATACTCGATGAATGTCCTGACCAATTTTCTTGCCAGCCATATCGAAACGGGGTTTAAAAGCACCTTTGAACACCGGTTCAATCCACACCTTAAATTCATTACAGGTATTTATTATAGTTATCTGAATTCTTTTCTCAGGGAAAAAATCACGAACCTGCTGGGTGGAAAATATTACATTGAAGACTATGCATGGTCGCTCAGCGGGGTAGCGGGCAGAAACCAAATCAAACATGTGGGAGACATTATTAAGGTTAACAACAACACCATTATTCATGGAATAACTGCTTATGCCAAAGTGACATATACACAAAAACATTGGTTTACATACTTCGCTGTTAATGGTAATAATCATTGGTACAGGCGTATCGACCGGTTCAACTACATTTCCCATATAAAAAGCCCCGTGGTAGGCCGTGCAGGCTATGATGTTCGCGGAGGGGTCAGTTATTTCCCCAATCCGCAACACAAATTTTACCTGAATGCAGCTTATATTTCGCGTATACCTTATTTCAAATACGTTTTCGGAAATTTCAACAACACACCTGTCAGTAACCTGGAAAATGAGCGTATCAAAACGGTTGAATTTGGCTATCGTTATACCCGTCCCGGTTTTAAAGCGGCCATCGGGGCTTTTTACACCTTTTGGGGAAATGTTTCCATGCTCAGCAACGAATATGTCCAACTCTCAAACAACAAACAGTCGCGGGCTATGGTCCACGGGCTCAACAGCATTCATAAAGGCATTGAGGCGCAGTTGGAATACCGTATCAATAATCGATTTAAAATTGGCGCTACTGCCAGCTTTGGTGATTACCGTTGGCAAAACGATGTTTCGGCCACATTGATCAACGATAACAATGTAGTCACTGACACGGTCAATGTGTATGCCCGCAATTTATATGTTGGCGGCACAGCACAGCAACAACTGGGGGCTTTTACCGATTTCAGCCTGTTCCGGTTCATGCATTTTCATTTGGAATGGGCCTGGTATAACAAACTTTTCGCCGACTTTGACCCCATCAACCGGAACAACCCCGACAACCGCCGCCAACCATATTCCTTTCCTTCGTATAATGTACTCAACGGGTATGTTTCCATTCCTTTTCAGATTTCAACATTACCCGCCACGATACAATTAAACGGATATAATCTTTTAAACAACATACACATTGTTACGGGAAAAGATGGAAACGGCAATAATCTGGAAACCTTCAGGGGATTTTGGTCGTTTGGGATTAACTTTAATTTAACCTTCAGAGTCTATTTTTAAAGCACTAAAGGTCAAGTATTAGTAAATTTTATTAACATTTTTTAAAGTTTTTTCAACAAAAAATAAAATGATAAAAGATTGTTTCACTTTACATTACGTTCAAAAGTAAAGTCAAATCAATATTACAGGATATTTTTTAATAAAAATTTAATAAAAACGAACCGAATAATTATATATTTTCGCCCTGTAATAAAGGAATTAAATTTTAATTTAAATTTTTGTTTTATGAGACGTACAAATTTACTTTTGACGCTGGTGGTTAGTTTACTCTTTGCAGGGTCGACCATAGCCCAAGGCGTTGTAAAGGGCATCGTATATGATGCCAGCACCCATGAGACCCTTGTCGGGGCCACCGTGGTTGTAGAAGGAACTACTGCAGGAATTACCAGCAATCTGGATGGTAGTTTTACCCTGATTGCCCCTGCCGGTAATCAAAAAATTAAAATCAGTTATGTGGGTTATCAGTCCAAAGTTATTAATCTCAAGATTAAAAACGGGGCTACCTACAATGTTGGCAAAATCAACCTGAAAAATAATGCCATTGGTTTGCAGGAAGTCAATGTACTGGCATCCGTGGCTATTAACAGGAAAACGCCTGTAGCTGTTTCCACTATTAGTGCCAAAAGCATTCAGGAACAGCTGGGAACAAGGGACTTACCTTCTGTTTTGGTAAACACCCCTAATGTTTACGTTACACCAACCGGCGGTGGTTATGGTGATTCAAGAATTAATGTTCGTGGTTTTGACCAAAGAAATGTAGCCGTTTTGATCAACGGTATTCCGGTGAACGATATGGAAAACGGCTGGGTTTACTGGTCAAACTGGGCAGGTCTTGGTGATGCTGTCCGTACTATTCAGATCCAGCGTGGTATTGGTGCTTCCAAACTGGCTATCAACTCTGTGGGTGGTACCATCAACATTATCACCAAAACTACTGACATGAAAAAAGGTGGATCAATTTATATGTCTACCACTGATTACGGCGTTCAGAAAGAAATGCTGACACTCTCTACCGGAAGATTGAAAACCGGAACAGCCGTTACTTTCGTTGGATCACATACTGCCGGAAAAGGATACATTCCCGGTACGTGGGTAAAAGCATGGTCCTACTTCCTTTCTGTTTCACAGGAACTCAACAAAAACAACCAATTGGTCTTCACCCTGATCGGTGCTCCCCAGGAACATGGCCAAAGAAATGGTTACTACATGCTGACAACCCAAATGTATAACAAATACGGCCCAAAATATAATGAAAACTGGGGCTGGCTTGGCGGCGAACTGCTCAACGAACGGGTTAATTATTACCATAAACCCCAAATGGCTTTGAACTGGTACTGGAAAATCAATCAAAAAGGCAATTTGGCTACTTCTTTGTACTATTCCTTTGGAAGAGGCGGCGGATCAGGTCCTTTGGGATACAATACCAGCGGCCACTATTACAAATATGAACCACCCAAGACCGCTTATGGCCAGTATGACTGGAATGCCATGATCAATTACAATGCAAATAACATCGACGTTAACAATGCACGTATGGTCGGAGCTTATACCGTTTACCATGGCGACACCACTTTCGAATCCCGTTCACAACACATTATTCGTAATTCAGTTAACAACCATAAATGGTATGGCTTGTTGTCAACATTGAATTACAATTTTAGTGACATGCTAAAACTGACTGCCGGACTTGACATGCGTCATTACAAAGGCGAACATTACAGGGAAGTGAGAAACCTTTTAGGTGGAGATTACTGGTATGACCCCGTATTTGGTAAAAGAGGAGTTGGCCAAAAGATTAATTACTGGGATGATGGTATTGTTTCCTATGCCGGACTTTTTGCCCAGCTGCAATATACAAAAGGCATCTTCACCGCATTTGCTGCCGGTACCTTTTCCAACACATGGGATACCCGTGTTGATTATTACGATTATACCCCGGGTGTAGGCCAGCGCAGTAAAACACTTTCCAATGTGGGTTATGACTTAAAAGCAGGCGCCAACTTTAATGTTTCCGAAAGAAGTAACTTTTTTGTAAACGGCGGATATTATTCCCGTGTTCCTTTCTTCCGTTTTATGTTCCTGAATTACCTGAATACTGTGAATACCAACCTGAAAAACGAAAGGATTTCAGCACTTGGTGCCGGTTATAATTACAGGGGCCCCAAATTTACAGCCAGCATAGATGGCTATTATACCGTTTGGTCAGACATTTCCCTGTTGGCAAGTTTCCGTGCAACTACGGGTGCTACTGTCAACGCTTTTATGTCAAGCCTGAAAGAAGTACATACCGGTATTGAAATCCAAGGTGATTGGAGAGCTACCCGTTGGATGAACCTTGGTGGCATGATCAACCTTGGCAACTGGAAATATGCAAACGATGCTTCTGCCAGATTGTATGACTCCCAAACACATCAGGAAGTTGGTGAAGGAACCATTTATACAAAAAACCTGAAAATTGGTGATCAACCCCAGACTTCTTATGGTTTACACGGTACATTCCATCTCACTAAAAACCTTACCTTGGGAGCTCACTATTTGTACTATGCTAACCTGTATGCCCAATTTACACCTGAAACCCGTAAAAACCCCAACGACAGGGCACAGGCATACAAATTACCTAATTACGGTATGTTAAATATGCGTCTTGGATGGGCTTTCAAAATTGCCGGTTTGAATTCATATTTTAACTGGAACGTGTATAATGTTACCAATAACATTAAACTGATTGAAGCACAAGATAAATATGATTACGCAACCGGAACCCATGTTTTCCGCAAAGGATTCTGGTCATGGGGACGCAACATGAACTTCTCTTTGAAAATTAGTTTCTAAGAGCATTTTGTTCTCATTAAATTAAAAAAGAGGCTGCCTGTAAAAGGCAGCCTCTTTTTTAATTCTATTATTCTTTGTCCGAAACCGTTTAGGACATCGAAGTTGTTTAAAGTTAACTCATTATTACTAAGTACTATATAAATCAACTGAGCAAATTCTTATTCATTTTTACCTATTCGATTATTCTATTGCAATAACATGAATCCTAACTCGCCTGCGGCGAGATGGAATTCGGGTAATTAATGTAATTCGTTGATAAAAACCAACAAATTACACTAATTTAACGAATTATGGTTTTCCTTCATGCCAAAGGCATAAAGGAAAACCGTTTAACAAATATTTTTTTAAAACAAAAATAACAATTGAATTTTAGATGTAATTTATTCTTTTAGAGTATCTTATCAGGAACAAAACACCCTGAACTTTAAACAACTTCATCCTATACTTTAGACAAAATCATGAAGGAATTTTTTCAGCAGGGGCACAACAAAGTACCCATAGAAAAGTTCAGCTCAATTTCCGGGGTTTTATTCCTTTAAAAATTTCAAAGTTTCCCCATCTGCTCTTCTGCATAAAGTACATGAGCGAAGTTTTCAGCACACCCAATCCGTAAACGGCACTGCGGCGCAGGTTAATAGATGAAGCCTCCTCAAAATATTTGGTCGGACAAGTGATTTCAGCGATTTCCCATCCGGCATAAAAGATTTGGGCCAGCATT
>JALUYM010000290.1 GCA_027018745.1 Bacteroidales bacterium
TGACGGATAGGTTTACACCGGAAGAATCTCAATATATTGAATAATTGTTAAGCCGTTCTTCTTCATGCCAAAGGCGTGAAAGAAGAACCATAATTCGTTAAATTCGTGTAATTCGATGTCAAAGCCTATCTAACCCATTTGAGATGAAAATACAAAATCATGGCTAAAAAACGCAAATTTTAGTAAAAAATCAGGGTGTTTACTACCTATTTGTAGTAAACACCCGTATTTACTTTTCCCTTTTACGACTCTAACTTTGTGCAGAACTTAAAAATGTCCGAAATGGTTTTTCTAATTGCCGATGATAACAGGGCTGTCAGAAAAATGGAACAAACGATCCTGACGGCCCCCCAAAACACTTTCATTGAATGTGCCAACGGGAAGGAAGCCGTTGAGAAATACGCCCGCTACCGGCCCGACTGGGTGATCATGGACATTGAAATGGACATCCTCGACGGCATCGCCGCTTCCCGCAAAATCATCCGGTCGTTTCCCGATGCTAAAATTTTGATTTTAACCCAATATAACGATTCTCATTTAAAGAAAGCCGCGCTGGAAGCCGGGGCCAAAGCCTATTTGCTGAAAGATGATATGACGCGGCTGGCGGACTTTTTCGAAGGGAAATGAATAGTATAAATTAAACTTAACCTAATGATAATGAGTGTAAAACATTGTAAAGCAGGAAATGAATTCCACATTCCCCTCCCGGGAGGGGATAAAGGGATGGGCCACCTCCCGGAGGGCCTGTCCCTGCTTCCATCCATTAAAAAAGTTCATTATTAACCATAAAAATTAAAGCTATGAAACACATGAAAAAAATTACTTTCATCCTGTTGTGCCTCGCATGGCTCTTCCCAATTGCCCTGCAGGCACAAACGGCAACAAAACCTGCGGGCAGTGGAACAATATTTGACCCGTACCAGATTGCAAACCTCAATAACCTTTATTGGGTTACCCAAAACAGCAGTTCATGGGACAAGTATTTTGTCCAGACCGCCGACATTGACGCTTCGGCTACCTCCTCCTGGAACAATAATGCCGGCTTTTCACCCATCGGCAATTATTCGACATATTTTACCGGCCATTATAACGGAAGGCTACATAGCATTAATAAATTATGTATAAACCAAAGCATAAACCAAGCTTCAAATGTTTTTTTGGGATTGTTTGGCTATACCTCGGGAGCTATTATTCAGAAAGTGGTTTTAACCAACGTCAGTGTAACCGGGTCAGGACGTTGTGGCGCATTGATAGGGGAAGCAGACAGCACAACAATTAGTCAATGTAGTAGTAGTAGCGGAACAGTTTCCGGAAATAATTATGCTATTGGCGGGTTAATCGGAGTTGCCAATTATGACACAATACAAAACTGTTACAGCGCCGGAGTTGTTAATGCAAATACAAATGGTTACGGTGTAGGGGGATTGATAGGAGTTTTTCAAGACGCTAACCTGAGCCAAAGTTATAGCACATGTACTGTCAATGGTTCGAGTGAGAGTTTCGGTGGTTTGATCGGTGTAGCAATAGGTAATGCTGTTGTAAGCAATTGTTATGCCGTAGGTAATGTAAAAGGTGACGATCAGGTTGGCGGACTAATCGGATGGATAATTAGTAACTCTACGATATCCAATTGTTACAGTACCGGAAAAGTAACCGGCGGCAGTGATTTTGGCGGCCTTATCGGGACGAATTCAAGTAGTACGGTAAGCCATTCGTTTTGGGATACGGAAACCTCAGGCT
>JALUYM010000291.1 GCA_027018745.1 Bacteroidales bacterium
CCGATAAAAAATTAATTGAAAAAGAATTAAAAAACTATTTAAATTTTGGACGAAAACATCAAAACTGGGTTTTTAATTTGGGACACGGTTTTCTCCCCGGAACGCCCTTTGAAAATGCACGTTTTGTAACTGACTGGATGAAAGAACAAAAATGGTAAATACAATCCGGGACCTTTGAAGAACACTTGTCTTATTTTAAATTGAAGCAACAGACTATGAACTTAGAGATATTTAAAAAATACAACAAACCCGGCCCGCGTTACACCAGTTATCCGCCGGCTACTTTCTTCAAAAGCGGCTTTACACCCCAACAATACATTCAACAGATCGTCCGGTCTAATAGTGACCGTCCGCAAAACATGTCATTTTACGTACACATTCCATTTTGTCCGCGGCTATGTTATTTTTGCGGTTGCAATACAGGCATTTCCCAAAAAGAAGAAATTATCCGCCGATATGTGAATGCCGTCATCACCGAAATTGAAAATGTTGCCCAATACCTTGATAAAAACCGTAAAGTCAGTCAGATACACTGGGGTGGCGGCACACCAAATTCCATTAAACTAGATTATGTTGAAGAGATTATGGCCACCTTTCATAAACATTTTCAATTCATTGAAAACCCCGAAATTGCCATGGAATGCCATCCGGCTTATCTTGAATATGAAGACATTGACCGTCTGGCAGACATTGGTTTCAACCGGTTGAGCCTCGGCGTGCAGGATTTTGATGAGGAAGTACTGCGGCTTGTCAACCGTGCACCTTCCAAATATCCGGTAAAAAAACTTGTGGAATACATGAAAGAAAAAGGGTTCCGGGGGGTGAACCTGGATTTGATTTACGGACTGCCCGGACAAAACAAAAAGAACTTTGCCCGTAACATCGAAAAAACCATTGAAGTTTCACCCGACCGGCTGGCTACTTTTTCGTATGCCCATGTTCCGTGGGTAAAAGCCGCCCAGAAAATTCTGGAAAAACGCGGACTGCCCACCCCCGACCAAAAATTGCAAATGTTTGAAACGGGTCATAACCTGCTTACGCAGGCGGGATATGTTGCCATTGGCATGGACCACTACGCCAAAGCTGATGACGATCTTGCAAAAGCCTTGCAAAACAAAACGTTACACCGTAATTTTCAAGGTTATGCCACCCGTGAGACTACCGGCCAGGTATACGGTTTCGGCAGCTCATCCATTACCCAGCTTTGGGGAGGATATATCCAAAATGTCAAAACTTCAAAACAATATATAGCAGCCATTGAAGCTGGCGGTTTGGCACCCGACAAAGCCTACCTTATGACCAACGATAATCTTGTAACCCGTGAAGTCATCACAGAGATCATGTGCAACGGTCGTGTGAACTTTGAAGAAATAGGACAACAATTTGGCAAAACGGCCAATGAAGTAAAAGAAATTGTTGCTTACAATCCGGAAAAATTATCCGATTTCTTAAAAGACGATCTGGTTTCCATCAATAAAAACGAGATCAACATCCACAAAGAAGGTTTCTTTATCGTCCGCAACATTGCCATGGCTTTTGATCCGCTGCTCACAACCACTCATGCCATGTATTCAAAGACAATTTAGCCCCGGTTATCTTAAAGTCTGTAAAACATTGAAGTTGTTTAAAGTTCAGGGTGTTTTGTTCCTGATAAGATACTCTAAAAGAATAAATTACATCTAAAATTCAATTGTTGTTTTTGTTTTAAAAAAATATTTGTTAAACGG
>JALUYM010000292.1 GCA_027018745.1 Bacteroidales bacterium
CATCACCCTTTCCATTATCAAAGATGCTATGATGTGGGCACCGAAACTGCTCAACAATTTACAAAATGTGGATTTACGGGCAAATATTATGCTGGACGCAACACTGGCACTCAACGGACTTACTATGTTTGGGAAAACCGGTGGTGATTGGGGAGCGCATGCACTGGGACACGAACTTTCTTTTTTGTATGACATGCCCCACGGCGCCACATTGAGCATCACCTATCCTGCCTGGTTACGACTGCAATCGGAACGGATACCGGAACGCATCCAAAAACTGGGAAAGGGCCTTTTCGAAACTTCCGATTTGGCAAAAACAATAGAAAAACTGGAATCCTTTTTCATCTCCATCGGATCTCCTGTGCGGGTTACGGAAACCGGCATTGATATTTCCAAAAAGTACGAAATTCTCCAACAGATGAACAAAAACCAGGTATCGGGTATGGTGCACAGCCTCAGCGATGAGGACAGGAAAAAACTGGTGGATTGGATGATGTAATCAGATTTTTCTTTTCAAAAAACGGCCGCTTGACAGGGAACCTGTCCAGTTGTCCCGCTCTATGGCAATTTTTCCACGTGCGATGACATATTCCGGAGCACCTTTTATTTTAAAACCATCATAGATATCCGTATCGCAATGCATGTGGTGGGATGAGGTGGAAATAATCTGTTCCTTTTCCGGATTCCATATTACAATATCGGCATCCGAACCGGGAAGCAAAGTCCCTTTTTTCGGGTAAAGCCCAAAAATTTTGGCCGGCTGTGTGGAAGTAAGCTCCACAAAACGGTTCAGGCTGATTCTATTTTGCAGGACCCCGTAAGTATAAAGCAATGTCAAACGGTGTTCCACGCTACCGGCACCGTTGGCTATTTTACGGAAGTCATGCAGCCCGTTTCGTTTTTGCTCCATGGTAAACGGGCAATGATCGGTACCCATGCTTTGGATAGTCCCGTCAGCAAGGGCTTCCCACAGAGCACGGTTATCCGCTTTTTTCCGCAGGGGCGGACTCAGTACAAACGGTGCTGTTTGTTGAAAGTTTCCTTGATAGCGGCTGTCATCCAGCAAAAGGTAATGCGGACAACTTTCGGCAAATACCCTTTGACTGCCGCGTTTTTGCGCCTGGCGGATGGGTACAAGCGAGGCTGCAGCAGAAACATGCACAATATAAAACGGACAATCAGCCTGGCGGGCAAAACCAAGGGCCTTTTTTATGGCATCAGCTTCCAGACGGGCGGGGCGTGAAAGTGGATGATATTCAGGAGTTGTACGGCCGTTTTTCACAAAATCATTGCGCAGGTTTTCTATCTCATCGCCCAATTCACAATGTGCGGTGACCATACCTCCGGCTTCGGCTACAACCTGAAAAACTTTTTGCAGGGCTTCATCCTCCAGTCCGATGCTGTCTTTATAGGCCATGTATACTTTAAACGAAGACGTTCCGGATTTTATGCAAGCCCGGATTTCTTCGGGCAAAGATGGACGCCATTCCACAGGACTTACATGAAAGGCATAATCGGTAAAACAATTTTCAGCTTCAGCCTTACGCTTTTCCAACGCTTTGCACAGGTTTTCCCCTTTGTGCGGAGTTACAAAATCGATGAGGGTCGTTGTTCCCCCAAAAAGGGCGGCACGGCTCCCCGAAAGGAAATCATCAGAAGAAAAACCGGCGGGAGTTGGCAAATGCATGTGTACATGCGGGTCAATACCACCGGGAAAGACCAGCATGCCCAAAGCATCAATTACCTTATCCGGCAAAACGGAAACCGTTCCCGGTTTTTCAATCCGGCTGATTTTTCCATTTTCTATCAGTATGTCAGCAGAAAAAGTCTTTTCTGAGGTGACCAACATGCCGTTTTTAATAAATAAACCCATGACGAACTGCTTAAGATGCTATTAAATCTTTGGCGAATTTACCCTCTTCGTTTTTCTTAAAGCCCAGTTTCTTCAGGTATTTTTCGTATTTCCGGTTGGAAACGTGTGCCACTACCCTCCTAAACCCCTGTTCAATGAAATGGGAACGTAAATGCCTGTAAATAAATTTTCCGTTTTTCAAATCGCGGTATTCAGAAGTAACATAGTCCAATCCTACGTAAAGTATATCCTTATCCTCACGATGGGCAAGAAAGACACCTGCCACATGCAGATTTCGCAAAACAAAAAAACTAATGGTGTTCATTTCCGGTTTGTAAGTAAAATCAGGGAAAAACTTAAGGATATCTTTTTGATGAAAGTCAAGAAATGCATGCAGGTATTTATTATCGCCCCGGACTTCGAGGATATCAAAGACCTCTTTTTTCCGATAAATCCGAATCAGATAATAAACATCCACCAACGCAATAAATCCGTTCAGTACGGTAACGGGAATGGCATGTATCAACAAACCATAAACAGCAAATGCCACAGCCCCCACCAGGTTAATCCATCGAAATTTTACAATGGAACTCATGGTCATGGAAACAGCAATGACAAGCGAAGCAAAATAACCGAACAAGCTTAATAAATTTGTTTGCATAACAATTATTTGATTCCTGCAAAAATAGACAAAGAAGATAAATGAAGGCCTAAAGCCTGAATAAACAACAATTCCGGGGCCTTAAGAAAAAATTATCCCTCCCTTTTTTACACAAAAGGCAAATTAAGATGTTGTTTTCATACTCTTTTTAAACCTGTCATCCGCAGGATTAAAATGGTGTAAGCGTAATACCCAGAGACATCGGATGCAATTGCGGCCCGTGATCTATCCTGAAAACAGGTCCCAGGGCATAAGAAAAAAACAGATTGAACGATTTGTATCCAATACGCAAAGTAGGGCTGTATTCGAATGTATTTAACTGACTGATCCCTTTTCTCTTGATGAGCTGTATGGCACCTTTGGGAGTTGTGTTCCCCACATATTTTTCTTTGCTGTCGATTAAATAACCCAGCTTAAACCCAACACTTATTTTAAAATCCGACTTACTTCTAAACCGTAATTCCAAAGGAACCTCAAGATAGGTAACAGACAGCTTGGAGCGTTTCATGTGTAGAGATGAATTTACCGGAATATACTTTATGGTATCCGTTTTAATATTTTCAATGTAACCATTGTTACAGTACATGTTGTGATTACCAATGCCCAGGCCAATACCAAAGGTAAGGTTTTTGCTGTTGGCAACATTCATGTTGTAAGTGATATAAGTATTGGCTGACGGGTTTACCGTTCTGATAGTCACATTGGTCGGTGTATTACTCCACATATCGGTAAAAATATCCAGGCCAACAGTTACCTTTTTCATGGCACCCTTGCTAATAGATTGAGCATTCATTGATGGAGAAGCCATAAAAACAAGGAAAAGAAATATCCCAAAGGTTGTGCGTTTCATATTTTTCGATTTAAATTTTTTACAAATATATAACAAATCATTCATCGATTTATTGTCTGATCATGTGATCAAGCAGCTTTTTCACTTTTCCCGAATTCCAACGGGCAGCCCCTTTTTTAGACAAAACCACTTTTCCCTTTTTTGAGATAATAAATGTCGTGGGGATGCTTTTGGAGGAAAAGTCCTGTGGCACATACCGGTAACGGTAAAAAGGCATATCAGCATAATGATATTTTCCGGCAAAAGCCATGACTTTTGCCGGTGGTTCATCCGAAAGCAACAGGAAATTTACTTTTCCTTTATATTGTTCATAAAGTTTTTGAATTCCAGGGAGTTCGGCACGGCAGGGGGGACACCATGTAGCCCAAAAGTTAACAAATACCGGCTTGTCCAGCTTACTGGAAAAATCCACGGTTTTACCTGTCATATCAGTAAGGGGCCATTTCAATGTATTGTCAGAAACGGTGTATTGCTTATCTGCAGAAAGCTGCGATGGAGCAAAAGAAGTCAGCCGGATAAAAAATGAAGAGATAGGAACACGGGTGGAAGGAATGATCAAAAGAATGATAAACCCCCAAAACACTATATCCGTTATAATAGAAAAAGGTTTTCTTTTTTTAAAATAATTTCGGAAATATTGTTTGATCCTGGGAAACATAAAATCTATTGTGATTATATCCCCCCGCTAAAACAAAAAGCCGGGGCGCATTATTTAAATCCGGTTATTTCAGCCGTGAACGGCGATCCAATAACTCATCGATCTGCTCCGGAGTCAAATCCGGGTTTTTAAGCAACTCATCGATCTCGGCAATTTCCTTTTCCGGATCCGTTATGCTTTTGTCAATCGTATGTGAAACGGGCACATCCGTTTCAGGTGCGGTCATCCAGTCTTCTTCGCCCAGCTCATCACGTAATTGCTGAATAAGCGTTTCTACCATTTCCTGAATAGAGTCGCCAAACTGTCCCTGCAATTGGTAAGCAATCTGGTCTTTCATGCTTTCATAGTTAGTGAAGAACACTTTAAACTGCTCGACCATCATTTTATTGATGCCCGGAATGTTCTCCATTTCAGAGCCCTGCTTCTCCATCAGCTTGTTAAATAGTCGGAAAAGCTCGTCCAGTTCCTGTTTAAATTTTTCGATATCCATAGCTCGGCAAAATTACTAATAAAATAAAAATGAAGGTGGATTTATTTTCTTAAAAAAGATGTTAAAAACTATTCGCGGTCAATCATTGATGAAACCTCAAAAGTAATAAATTTGTAACAGTAATCACTGTTCAAGTTTTAAGATCATGGCAAAACCAAAAAAAATTGGTATACTCACTGCCGGGGGAGACTGTCCCGGACTAAATGCCGCCTTGCGGGGTGTGGGAAAAACAGCTATTTTGAAATACGGCATGGAAGTCGTTGGTATATCGTCGGGTTTTCTCGGATTACTTCACAGTGATTACATACCATTGGACGAAGCTTCCCTTTCGGGAATACTGACTTTGGGAGGAACAATTCTGGGAACTTCGCGCGAAAAACCATTTAAAAAAACACACCAACTGGCCAACGAAAAACCCCAGCTGATCAAAAAAAATTACGAAAAAGCAGGTTTTGATTGTATTGTCTGCATTGGTGGTAATGGCACCATGCGTACAGCCTCATTGCTGGCTGCCGAAGGGCTCAATGTGGTGGGTATTCCCAAAACCATTGACAATGATGTGTGGGGCACAGACCAGACATTTGGCTTTGATTCGGCACTTTCCATCGCTACGGACGCCATCGACCGGCTGCATACTACGGCCAACTCGCACAAGCGCATTATGGTTATCGAAGTAATGGGGCATCATGCCGGATGGCTGGCATTGTATGCCGGCATGGCCGGCGGCGGCGATGTAATCCTTATTCCAGAACTGGATTATGATATCAAAACTATTAACAAATACCTGAAATCCAGGGTGAAATCGGGAAAACCCTATTCCATTGTTGTGGTAGCCGAAGGAATCAAAAAACCCAAAGAAATAAATGCAGCGACCTATGTTGCCAGAAAAATAGAAGAAGGGGTTGGTATTGAAACGCGAAAAACCATTTTGGGCTATATCCAGCGCGGTGGAAGCCCCACCCCTACCGACAGGCTGCTGGCTTCCAGTTATGGTGCCTGGGCGGTCGACCTGATAGCCCAGGAAGACTACGGGAAGATGGTCATGAAAAAAGGTGAAAGCATAAGCGCCATACCCCTGAGCGAAGTGGGTGGAAAATTAAGGCTGGTGCCAAAAGACAATCCTTTACTGGAAAAAGCACGCGGGCTGGGGGTTTGCTTTGGTACCAAAAAGAACGAACAATAATCCGGTTATTTTGTTGAGTTTTGTAATTTCGCAAAAACAAAAACCAAATATCATGGCAAGTATTTTCACAAAAATTGTCAACGGAGAACTTCCTTCCTACAAAATAGCTGAAACCGAAGACTATTATGCTTTTCTGGATATTTTTCCTTTGAAAAAAGGACACACGCTGGTTATTCCCAAAAAGGAAACAGACTATATTTTCGATTTGGATGACGAGTTATACAAAGGCCTTTTCGTTTTCGCAAAAAAAGTGGGGAAAGCCATTGAAGCCGTTATCCCCTGCCAACGTATCGGTATGGCTGTCATAGGCCTGGAAGTGCCGCATGCACACATTCATCTTGTACCGCTGGACGGCATTTACGACATAGACTTCAAACTCCCCAAACTCAAGCTGAGCGAAGCTGAATTTGAGGAGATTGCATCCAATATCCGGAATGCTTTTGAGAAACTTTAATCTTTGTCGCTCTTAAAAAAGATAGTTCAACCCGACATAAACCCCGTGAGTACCATCCTGAGAGTTAAAAGCCTTACCATAATCAACAGAAACGATAAAATTTTCGTTCATGGCAATCTTCAAACCCAAACCGGCGCTGTTGTGCAGCTTCTCCGCGTTGGTGTTAAAATAATTTGCGTATTCGTTTCCGGGAACTTTGCCGGTATCAACTTTTGTTTTCTGGATAACCATTCCTGTATCCAGAAACAGATTGACTCCCAAATAGAAATTTTGATTGGCAATGATAAATTTCACAAATTTCCATCTGAACTCGAAATTCCCATAGGCTATTCCATCGCCGATAATACGGTTTCGAAGAATGCCCCTCAAAGTACTGCTTCCGCCTAAACCTTCGTTATACGCTTTGGTAGAATGAGCATAAAAAATAAGCGGGGCGGCATAGAATGGCGTGTGACCCGCAAGAGTGAACTGTGCTCCAAGTCGATAATCAAAGAAAAGCGTATTTTTAAACAAGGTAATATATTGACGCTGGGTGATGGAGAGTTTCAAAAATCCCTGGTTCATATTGGATAAAAACCGTGGAGCCCCGGCCAATACAGTTGAAAACCATACCCCCCTGTTCGGATTGGCTTCATTATCCCGGCTGTCATATTCAAAGGCGGCTTTTAAAATTGTAAATGTCCCCCCGTTTTTTTCATTTTGGGGAATGATACCCCACGCCAGGTACTTATCGTAAAGGCCGGCCGTATCAGGAAGAATCTTGTCACCTGATTTGCCTTTGTTTAATTTAGCCAGATTGACATTGCCTACACTGATACTATAAAGCCCTGCTCCGACAACCCAGTGAAGCTTGCCATTACCAAAATTTCCACGGAAATCAACTTTGGCGCGGAAGAACTTTCTTTTGAAACGATAAAATACTTTGGTCACGTAATTCCTGTTTCCTATTTCAATCCAGGATGGATGATAGATGGCATCATATCCGTTGAATCCGTAAAAAGCATAGATCTGATCGGGCATGAAACTCAGGTCTGCATACACACGAATTCCTTTTATCAGTTTTTTTGTATCGTAATTAATGCGGAAAATACCACTCCCTCTTGTAAAATAGCTCGCTTCCATATACAACGACCTTTCATAATTAGGGTATAAGCTGCCATTACCATAGTCGTACAAATTCATGAGGGCGCCGTATTGGAAACCCAGGTCACTATCAAACGAAATAACAGGCAGGGCTCCCAGGTTCCAGCCTTTTTTAATCTTTTCTTTTTTTATTTTTTTTGTTTTCTTAATTTCCTTTTTTTGTGTTTCCTGGGCAAAAACACTCAGGGTAAATGCCATAATCAAAATGGAGATTAAAACACTTCTTAATGTAAACTTATTCATATTCAAATATTTAAATAATAAAAATCTTCCTTTTGAAGCAATTCATTTGACCATTTTTCTATTTAAGAATTATTAGGAAATGATTTGTCCGATTTCTTTCAAGGTGCTAATATAAATTATATCTTCGTATTTTAAAACATATTCGAAAATTTAATTTGATTAAACCGGAAAATAGCAAGCTGATTTTTAGGTTTTTTCCGTTTGTTTTCCTTCTTTTTTTGGTCTTTGCCATACAGGAAGGGCTGCATGCCCAAACGGAAAAAAGCGGGATTGTGGGTATTTTTGGAATCGTTATGAGTGCCGACAGTATGGGTCCTGTTCCCAATGCCCAGATTCTTAGTCAAGACAATTATTTGGGCACATTCAGCGATGACAGTGGCCGTTTTTTTATCACGGTCAACCTTAACGATTCAATTATGATCTCTTCATTGGGATACAATACCCGTATTATACCTGTCACCGACAGCATCCTGCAATTAAAACAACCCATAAAGTTTTACATGACGCTCGACACGGTCTTAATGCATGAAATCGTGATTCACGGTTATTGGAATTACCGCACATTTAAACAGATGCTTATTAACATGAAACCGGCAAAAAGTAGTTTTAATGTTTCCGAAGCACTGAAAAGACAACCGTTGTTGTATTTAAAACCAAATATTGGTTTTGCTATTTTTCATCCCATACAGGCCTTGTATGACCTGTTTAATAAACGGGCTGTTCTTCAACGACGCCTCATCCGTGACCGTAAAATTTATAACCGCAATATGATCAAACTGGGAAGGCCACAGGACACCATCCCTACCAAACCGGACTATCTGCGTAACAAAAATCCCTGATTTTTTGTAACATGCTGCAGGACACAATTTCAAGTGGACAACATAAAATTCAACCCTGTATATGTTTTTGTTACTTTTGCAGCCCAAATCCATATAAATGACGGCACAAGATATTGAAATAATGGCCCCCGTAGGTTCCTATGAATCTTTGATGGCAGCCATCGAAGGAGGCGCCGATGCGGTGTATTTCGGTATTGGGAACCTGAACATGCGATCCCGGTCATCTAAAAATTTTACAATAAACGACCTGGTTAAAATATCTACCATCTGCCACGAAAATAATGTTCGTTCCTACATTACACTCAACACGGAAATATACGATGAAGACCTGCCGCTCATGCGGAAAATTGTGGATGCTGCCAAAGAAAATAACATCTCCGCCATCATCGCCTCTGATCAGTCGGTAATTCAATACGCTTTTCAAAAAGGAGTAGAGGTTCACATTTCCACCCAAAGCAACATTTGCAACTTAGAAGCAGTAAAATTTTATGCACATTTTGCCGATGTAATGGTAACAGCCCGCGAACTGCGGCTCGAACAGGTAAAGGCCATCACACAGGCTATCCGCGAACAAGATATACGCGGGCCCAAAGGGGAACTGGTCCAGATTGAAATTTTTGCCCATGGCGCATTATGTATGGCCGTTTCGGGAAAATGTTACCTGAGCCTTGATAATCTGAATTCCTCGGCCAATCGGGGAGCTTGTTTACAACCATGCCGACGGAAATACACGGTGAAAGACACTGAATCGGACCTCGAACTGGAAATAGACGGCAAATACATTTTGTCACCAAAAGATCTCAACACGGTTTCTTTTCTGGACAAAATTTTGGATGCCGGCGTACGTGTTTTAAAATTAGAAGGCCGCGGACGCCCTCCCGAATATGTTAAAACCGTTTCAAACGTTTACCGTGAAGCAGTGAATGCATGGTTTGAAGGGAATTATACACAGGAAAATATTGCCCGCTGGAACAATCGCTTGTCACGTGTATACAACCGCGGGTTTTGGGACGGCTATTACCTGGGCCGCAAATTGGGTGAATGGACCGATGAATATGGCAATCAGGCTACCGAGCGTAAAATGTATATTGGAAAAATTACTAATTTCTTCAGCAAAATCAGTGTGGCCGAACTGAAAGTAGAAACCCATGAGCTCAGCATCGGTGACCGGATTATGGTTATTGGTAGTACCACCGGGGTTTATGAAGATAAGCTACGTGAGGTACGGGTTGATTTGGAACCTGTGCAAAGCGTCAAAAAGGGGGTTCTTTGCTCTTTCCCGGCCAAACAACTGCTGCGCCGTGGTGACAAACTGTACAAAATAGTGAAAGCAGATAAATCAGTGCCAAACCTGGTACAACAAGGATAACACAGAAATTCCCACAAAAAAAGACATCCGATGGATGTCTTTTTGTACCCGAGGCCGGGGTCGAACCGGCACGAGTGTTACCTCACTGGTTTTTGAGACCAGCGCGTCTACCAATTCCGCCACTCGGGCATGCATTAAGGTCTTTTGCGGGCGGCAAAGGTATAAAAAATTCTTTCGCAGTTTTCCTTTGATAATAAAAAATCTCCGCTTTTTATTTAGAAAAATAGTTCTGACAGCATAAGGCATTTGAAAAAAGAAAGCAGAAAAATTTTCATGTACCTTTGCAACGTGAGTACGAATATGGACATAGCATTGCCCCGGGATTTCCGGGACCGGGAAAATTTTCCGTTTATCATTGCCGGACCGTGCAGTGC
>JALUYM010000293.1 GCA_027018745.1 Bacteroidales bacterium
TAAGGCCGGCCGTGAGGTTTTCGATGTAATAGGAACCGGCTGCCGGATCGGTTACTTTATCAAAATAAGATTCTTCCTTTAAAATAAGCTGCTGGTTGCGGGCAACACGTTTGGCCATTTCTGAAGGCAGCTCAAAGGTGGCATCAAACGGCAAAACCGATACAGCATCCACCCCTCCGAGAATGGCAGACATGTTTTCGGTAGTTGTCCGCAGCATATTAACGTACGGATCGTAAACCGTTTTGTTACGGAACGAATTTTCGGCATGAAGGCAGGTTGTTGCTTTTTCCCCGCTAACGCCGAAAGCTTTCAGAATTTGCGCCCACAGATAACGAAACGCCCTGAATTTGGCAATTTCCATAAAATAATCGGACCCGATAGCCAAACGAAACAATATTTTTTCGGCAACTTCGCCTGCTGAATATCCATTTTCCGTTAGCTGTTGCAGGTAATAGCTTCCCATGGCCAATGTAAAAGCCGTTTCGCTCAACGAGGTGCCGCCGGCGTTGTGAAAAACGGTTCCATCAATAGTAACACTCCTGAAAGCAGGGAACATGGAAAACGTCCTGATATTTTCTGCCATTTGCACAAAAGGTTTCTTTTCATTGAAAATACCGTGCAGGTTATAATTTGCCAACGGGTCGTTTTCAACAGAACCTTTGATTTTATCCGGGCTAAAAAGTTTTTGTAACACTTTTGCCAATAAGGCGGGTGCTGCCACGCCCCTGAAATGAAGCGGTGTAATTTCAGGATCAATTCCCTGTAAAAGCCGTTGCAGAAAATCTGTATCGGTTTGAAAATTTTTATCAAACACAAATGTCAATGTATCCACACCTTTTTTTACCGCTTGTAATACTTCACGGTTTGTTTTTTCAGGATCCGTAACGGGAAAAACCTGGTTGACCTGCCACCGGTTTCCGCCGGACTTTTTTCCTCTCACAAAAGGAAATTGTCCCGGCATGGATTGCAAAAAATCAAGTTTTTTGAGATCTTCTCTTTGATAAAAAGGTTGAACGTCAAAGCCTTCATCAAGATGGGCTATCAACTTCCCGTAAGGAAAACCTTTTAAATCCTGTTGGATCTTTTTTTCCCATTGCGCTTTTGTAACAGGACTAAAATCACCAAATAACTGTTGTCTTTCCATTGGCTTATGCCTACACTGTTTTTCTCACAACAAAAATAGCATAAAAACAGCATTAAACAGCATTTTTGTTATTAAATTCACAATAAAATCCTGGGGATAATAATTCATGGTACATGCCTACTTTTTGTCCGGGTTGAAAGCGTTGGAACAAAAACAGTTTGTTGTTTTAGTTGTCAAACAAAAAACTTTAACAAAAACAGGGCAGCCAGGATATACATGACCAGCGTAACCTCCTTGTGCCGGCCGGTAAATGCTTTCAGTATAACATAAGAAATCATGCCGAAAGCAATGCCTTCGGCAATACTATAAGTAAGGGGCATCATGATCATGGCGAGGAAAGCGGGAATGCTTTCGGTATAATCGGAAAAAGGGATTTTTGTTACCGGTTCCATCATAAAAGTCCCTACAAGAATAAGAACGGGGGCAGTGGCAGCCGTGGGTACCATCAAAAACAACGGCGACAGAAAAAGTGCCAGAACAAACAAAACAGCCACCACCAAAGTAGTCAGTCCTGTACGGCCACCTTCGGCAACCCCGGAAGCACTTTCAATATAAGCTGTAATAGTAGAAGTCCCCAACATTGCTCCCACCGTTGTTCCAAAGGCATCTGCCATCAGCGCTTTTCTGACGTTGGGAAAACGTCCTTTCTTATCCAGCAAACCGGCCTGGGATGCCACTCCCACCAGTGTCCCAATGGTATCGAACAAGTCCACAAACAGAAAAGTAAACAGCACGATGAGCATATTTACCGAAAATACATGCGTCCATTCAAACTTTAAAAAAGTCGGGGCCAGCGATGGCGGGGTTTGGATTAGTGCAGTATGCGGTATGGCTGCTTTTCCCATAAAAACAGCGAGCAATGTGGAAGAAAAAATACCAATCAGCAGTGCCCCTTTTACCCGCAAAGTAAGCAGCAAAGCTGAAACTACCAAACCGAACAGACAAATAACCGCTGAAGGGCTTCCCAGGTTTCCCAGGGTAACCAGTGTAGCTTTGTCGTGAACAATAATACCTGCATCCTGCAATCCGATAAAGGCAATGAACAAACCTATCCCCACGGAAATAGCATGTTTTTGACTTAAAGGAATGGCATCCACAATCAGTTCCCGCACATTAAAAAAGGTAAGGATAATGAATAAAATTCCCTCAAGGAAAACAGCCGTGAGGGCAAATTCCCAGGTATAGCCCATGGCCAGCACCACCGTGAAAGCAAAAAAAGCGTTCAGCCCCATACCGGGCGCCATGGCAATAGGCAATTTGGCATACAATGCCATGATGAGGGTTCCAATAATGGCTGCAACAGCTGTTGCCGTGAAAACAGCACCCGTGTTCATACCTGCCTGATGCAAAATAGAAGGGTTCACTACCAAAATATAGGCCATGGTCAAAAAAGTAGTTATTCCGGCAATAATTTCCGTCCTGATATTCGTGTTGTTAGCCCTTAAATGAAAGTATTTCTCAAACATAACGGTTTATTTAGGATTTATCTTTTAACAAAACCAATTTGGAACTGTTACAAAATTAATTCTCTGTAACAGGTCAGCTTTTTCAATAAATCCGGTGTCATATCCGGAAAGTTTATATTTTCAAACCACGGGGTTCGGTTTTTTTCGTATTTTTTCCCATACCCATACCAGGAAGCTAGTGGCTGCAAGCAACAAAACAAAACCAATGACTAACATAAGATAATCAAGGCTTTTTTGATAAGAAACAGCAAAATTACCGGCAAGGACCATAAAAATAACATAAAAGGCTGTTACATTTTTTCCGATAAATTCAAAATATCCTGTTATTTTATTATCCACACGATCTACGATATAACGCGCACTCAACAGCCACCAGAACATATAGTTAGTACAAAACCAAAAAAATAAAATTCCATGGTGATAAAATAATGAATGATGTATGGAAACACTGTAACCAAACGGCAGGGTCAGGAGCAACAAAACACCCGACAGGCTGAGCAGGATTATTTTTATGGTATTACTGTGTTTAAACTGGTCAGCCACAAAAAAACGCTTAAAAAGATAAAAGGTATAACCTGCCAGGACATAGGCAAACCAGGGAATAAACGGAAATTGGGCATGAGGATATTTTCCGTAGAAAAAAGGAACCACAATGGAATGGGGCAGGGACTTTTCCACCGGCGGAATAATATATTGCAACAGCAAAAAGACAATAATAAGCCCGAGATATGCCAGCACATGTCCCCGCAGGATCCTGATCACAATGGCCATGGCAACAAGGCTAATGCCGGCCAGTATCAAGATATCGGTCCCAAAAACAATGTGCCAAACATCACCTCCTGTTTTTTCCGAAATCAATTTGACCAGCAAATACCCGTTACGTGCAATATTCAGTAAAATACCCAGTACGATCAGTTTGACACCACGCAGAACGAGCTGCCAAAATGTATGACGCTGATGAGCCACATAGTAACCCATAATAGCCAGGAAAACAGGCGCTACCGGTGGGCCGCCAATAAAAAGCGATATCTTCCCGAGCAGTCCGTTCAAAATAACAGGCCGCGCAAAAAATTCTACCAAAACAAGCTGCACCATGGCAATGAGCGCCACCCCCTTTAAAAAGTCTGCTGTCCTGCTTCTGCCTGTTGTCATAGAATAATTTTTAGCAAAAATAGGGAATCCTGTCGTTCCGGATTATCTGTCATATCAATTTTTTGAAAACTCTGGTAACAAGGTTAAGGTTTTTCCTTTTTTAATTTCTTTCCGCAACATAATTTGTGTCCGGTATTGTCCATGGACATACATTTCGGCCTGATCAGCATAATAAGGACTGAAAACATTGCCCGACTGACCTGTGGGGATTATGGACAAAGCATGGTTCGTATTGGAAAAATCAATCAGAAAACGCAGTGCCGGCCCTGAAATTACAGGATAAAAGCCACGGGCATTGTACACGAAAGCTTCTTTATCAATCACCGCATTACTCCCGCGAATGGGGAAAGGCCCTACATTAAAATATTTGCTGAACGGCGGTCTTTTTCCTAAGGGATGTACATTGGTAAGCTGGTGCACCCGTCCCCATTTCCAGGTCGACATATCAGGGCCCATGTTATGCCTGAGTGCTACCGTGGTTTCTTCAAAAGCCTTTTTAAAAATATCGCTGCGGGTTTCCACTGCTTTTGTATGGATATTGTCCCACCAAACAGAATTTTTATCTGTCAGCAAACGTTCAATGGAAGATTTGAGCGTATAGGAAGCCAGCATCTTTTTAAAATCTTTTTCACCCAGTTCATCCTGCATGGCATCTCGCAGGACAAAATAGAGCAACTGGGTATAAATGACCGCTCCCGTACTGGCAGTATCATAATTGCCATCCCAGTTTTGGAGGGCATTTACAATTTTCGGATCACCATGATAGCCCCCCATATTGTTCAATATCAGTTTCACCAGACGCAGGTCCCTGTCGGAATGGACATCCAGCTGAATTTTTTCCATCTCTTTGATCGTCCACTTGGGTTGCGACAGTAATAATTTCCGTACACGGGCAGCACGGTAGCCATGATAATAGTAACCCGGATAAACGATTCCATCCACCGGCGGGGGGGCATTGTTGGAAGTATTCAAGATACCATCGGGGGGATTAATGGAATGCGGATTTTTAGAAAATGGATAAAATCCCAAAATGTCTGCCTTTCCGCTGGCCCCGTTCAGGATGAGATGCGGATTAACACCTGCGGGATGAATCGGAATTTTTCCGGCAGCCCACCAGGCAATGTTTCCGTTCACATCGCCATAAACCACATTTAACCCGACAATATCGATCAAAGACACCCCTTTTTGAAAACTTTGCAAATCAGTAGCATTGTTCATCTGGTAAAGTGCTTCCATGGATGTAGTCTTCATATGCATGGGTGCCCACCACAGGCTGACGGGCACTTCCGGTTTTTCGGTAATATGTGAAAACACAGGGTTTAAAACCGGCCCGTGGATGGTATACCGAATATCAAAAGGAACCTGCGCTCCGCCTTTCACCTTGATAATCTCATGGTCAACCTTATAATTTAACCATGTTGAATCATGTTTGTATTGGTTCGGATTATCCGGATTTTGTGTTTCGGCATACAAATCCATGTTGTCGAACGGGAAAATGGTCAACCCCCATCCATAACGGTCGTTATGGCCCACCAGGGCAAAAGGAACCCCCGCCAGATAATAACCGTAAAGGTCAAAGCCGGGATATTGTATATAAGCTTCGTACCACACTGCCGGCTGAGAATATTTTATATGTGTATCGTTGGCAAGCAAAACTTTTCCCGACTTTGAACGTTTTCCGCTTACGACCCAGTTGTTGGAACCTTCCCATATCGGAATGGGAATTATCTTTTGTAATGAGCGAACATTTTGAAACAAAGCTGCCAGACGGACAGACTTTTGGGCGTTGCCCATGTGCGAAATGGTAGCGGAATCAATTCCAAAGTCCTTTAAATAGGCATCGCCATACCTTTGATAAATCCGGTACATCAACGGATCTTCCGACAAAGCAGCCGTAAAAGTCAGCGCAACATAGTTCATAATACCGAAAACATCCTGCACGGTGAATTTTTCCGGTTTGAAACCCAGCAAAGTAAATTCAATGGGCAAGGAACCTTTTTTTATAAATGAATTAATACCATGCACATAAGCCTCCACTTCATCTTTCACCGGTTGATCTGCTTCCTGCATAAATCGTTTGGTACTTCTTGCAGCGATTTTGTTCAAAGAAAGGACCCGCATGTATTCGTCGGTTTTTACAAAGCTTTTTCCCAGAATTTCGGCCAGTCTGCCCTGCATCAACCGCCGGATCATCACCATCTGAAAAAGGCGGTCCTGAGCCTGCACATAGCCAAAGGCAAAATAAGCATCGTCGGCATTGTTTGCGTAAATGTGCGGGACGCCATAAGCATCGTATACCACAGTGGTTTTGTCTTTCAACCCCTGTAAATGCACTTTTCCGGAATAATCGGGAGCCGTACTTCTCATCCAGAAATAGATGGCGGCAGCTAAAACAACAATAATAATTGCCAGTGCCAGTAAAATGCGTTTGAAGATTTTCATTTTTTTATTTTTTAAGAATGAGGGTATTACATTTTTGTGTTTTCAAATATACATCAAATTTTTTCATTCGAAAAATGGTACATCATTAAAACTTTCCTGACCAAAAATCTTTTTAAAAGCTGAAATCCTTAATTTTGCAGATTACACATGAATTCTTGGGTATGATAACTTTTATTTTAAACGATCGCCTGATACAAACAGAGGAACCGGAAGGGACTGCATTACTTGATTTTATCAGGTACAAAGCCCATCTTATGGGGACAAAAGCCGGTTGTCGCGAAGGCGACTGCGGTGCATGTACCGTTTTGGAAGGGCATCTCGAAAAGGGCAAAATGCGTTACAAAAGCATTGTTTCCTGCCTGACCCCGTTGGGCAACGTACAGGGAAAACACATTGTGACTATTGAAGGATTACAAAAAGAAAAAATGTCGCCGGTGCAACAGGCCATGATTGACAATGCAGCCACGCAATGCGGCTTCTGTACACCAGGGTTTGTCATGTCATTGACAGCACACAGCCTGGCACCTGAAAAAACTTCTCCTGAAAAGGTGATAAAAGCCATCAGTGGTAATATTTGTCGTTGCACAGGTTACCATTCTATTAAACATGCCGCATTGGACATTGCCCGTGTACTGGCTAAAAAGAACATGGATGACCCGCTGGAATGGCTGATCAAAGAAGCTTTTCTGCCTGCATATTTCCGCGATATCGCCGGACGTTTGGAAAAAATTAAAACAAAGACAATCAGTGTTGAAAACGGGAAACCCGTAGCGGGAGGTACCGATCTTTACGTCCAGCAGGCCGATGAAATGGCTGTGGCAAAACTCAGGTTTTTAAATAAAGATAAAAGTTTAAGAAAAATTGAAATATCCAATGGCATTTGCAAAATCGGCGGGGCAGTCACTGCAGCAGAAATCATGCGGCATGAGAAGTTGCAACAGCATTTCCCGAAAATTAAAACGTATTTCAGGCTCATCTCTTCCGAGCCCATACGCAACATGGGCACCGTGGCCGGAAATATTGTGAACGCTTCTCCCATTGCTGATCTTACCATTTTTTTCCTTGCGCTGAATTCCCGGGTACAAATACTGACAAAAGAAGGGACAAAAAAAGAGGTAGGGCTTCGCAGGTTTTACACGGGATACAAACAGTTCGTATTAAAGCCCGGAGAAACGATTACTGCCATCATGTTCCGGCTGCCCGAAAAAGCTTTTTTCAACTTTGAAAAAGTCAGCAAACGGCAACATCTTGATATTGCAAGCGTTAATTCGGCCATGTTGTTGGAACTGAAAAATGATGTTATCGAAACCGTACACCTTTCTGCCGGGGGTGTATTTGCCTGGCCGTTTTATGCCGAAAAAACCGTCGATTTCCTTACGGGGAAAAAGCTTTCGACGGAAACTGTTTTTGAAGCTGCCGGAGTCCTTCTTTCAGAGATTGCTCCCATCAGCGATATCCGCGGAAGCAAAGAATACAAAAGCCTTCTGTTGCGGCAACTCTTTTTTGCCCACTTTGCCGCCATGTTCCCGCACCAGTTTACTCCTGATATTTTATTTTCAAAATTAATGGCTTCATGAAAAATATAGATTCAAAAGGACACGTTACCGGAAAATCCGTGTATCTCGACGATATCCCGGTCAGGCAAAACACACTTTATGCGGCTGTTTTTGATTCTGCGGTAGCACATGCCAGGATCAGGTTTCTGGATGTAACGGAAGCGGAAAACTATCCGGGCGTTGTTGCTGTTCTTACATACAAAGATATTCCGGGCGAGAACCAGATTGGCGGGATCATTCCTGATGAAACGTTGCTGGCCGAAGGGGAAGTAACATTTCAGGGCGAACCTGTTGCCGTTGTGATAGCCGAAAGCGAAGCCATTGCCCGGGCAGCCCGCCGGAAAATTAAAGTAAAATACGAAGAGCTGGAAGCAGTTACCGATCCGCGCGAAGCGGCTGCCAAAGGATTGTTGCTGTTGCCGCCACGTACTTTTGCCATGGGCAATCCGGAAAAGCGCTGGAACGATTGCCAATACATTTTCAGCGGCAGCGTTGAAATAGGCGGGCAGGAACATCTGTACATCGAAACACAGGGGGCTTATTGTTTTCCCCTGGAAAACGGGAACCTGATGGTTTATTCTTCAACCCAAAGTCCGACCGCTGTACAGCGCGCCATAGCCAAAGTATTGGGTACAGGCATGCATAACATTCAGGTAGATGTTACGCGGCTCGGTGGTGGTTTCGGGGGCAAAGAAGACCAGGCCACCGCATGGGCCTGCCTCGCAGCACTTTCCAGCTACCAACTGCAAAAACCTGTAAAATTGGTACTTTCGCGACACGATGACCTGCGCATGACCGGAAAAAGGCATCCCTATTCATCTGATTTTAAGATTGGTTTGTCCAAAGAGTTGAAAATCCTCGCTTACGAAGTAACTTATTACCAAAACGGAGGCGCTGTAAACGACCTCTCCCCTGCCATCTCTGAAAGGACGCTGTTCCATACCACCAATTCCTATTTTATTCCGGATGTAAAAGCCACCCTTTACAGTTGCAAGACCAACCTTCCTCCCAACACGGCTTTTCGCGGGTTTGGCGGCCCGCAGGGTATGTTCGTCATCGAGTCGGCCATTGCCAAAGCAGCGCAGGAATTGCATGTTTCCGCCAGTAAAATACAGGAAAAGAATTTGCTGCAGGAGGGAAACCTTTTTTATTACGGACAGAAAGCCAGGCAGGTATATGTCCGGAAAACCTGGCAAGCTGCTTTCCGCGAATTTAAGATAAGCCAAAAACAGAAAAAGATCGAGGCTTTCAACAAAAGCCATAAACTCCTGAAAAAAGGAATGGCTTTGATGCCCATTACTTTCGGAATATCGTTTACATCCACTTTTTTGAACCAGGCACGGGCCCTCGTACATGTTTATACCGACGGCAGCGTGGGCGTGAGTACCGGCGCCATTGAAATGGGACAGGGTGTCAATACAAAGATGGTACAGGTTGCTGCGCAAACATTCGGGATCAAAGCCTCCCGTATTAAAATAGAAAGCACCAATACCACACGGGTATCAAACACATCGCCCACAGCAGCCAGCACCGGCGCCGACCTTAACGGACAAGCACTTTTAGTTGCTTGTAAAGCCATTGTACAGCGGCTGAAAAAAGTGGCAGCTGAAACAGCAAAAGTTAAACCGGGCGAAATTACCTTTCGTGATGAAGCGGTTTTTGCCGGAGGGAAAACTACAGGAATTACTTGGGAGAAGCTGGTTTCAGAAGCTTATCTGCACCGGATAAAACTTTCGGAAGCAGGGCATTACGCCACCCCTGAAATCTATTTCGACAAGGAAAAAGGCAAAGGCCGGCCTTTTGCCTACCATGTATACGGCACGGCGGTTATCACAGCCAAAGTGGATTGCCTGAGGGGAATTTACGAACTGGAGGATGTAGAAATCATCCACGACTTCGGACAAAGCATGAACCCGGTAATAGATACCGGACAGGTGGAAGGAGCTGTCATGCAGGGAATCGGGTACATGACCATGGAAGAGCTGGCTTACGACAAGACCGGACGGTTGCTGTCGAACAGTTTATCAACCTACAAAGTTCCTGATATTTATTCGGTGCCGGAAGTTTTTGTGGTGAAACCGCTAAAAGCCGATGGGCCGAAACACGCCATCCTGAAATCGAAAGCCGTGGGCGAGCCTCCGTTGATGTACGGGCTGGGCGCCTATTTTGCCATTCGCAATGCCGTGCGTGCTTTCAACCTGGATTTTGATGAATTCGATGCGCCCATAACCCCGGAAAAGGTGCTGATGGGGCTGTACGGGAAAAGGGGAAATATCAACCTTAAATGATTTACCCAAAAGCACGTTCAAAAAAGTCTTTTAACTGCCTTTTATCCCCCGGTTTGAATTTCCC
>JALUYM010000294.1 GCA_027018745.1 Bacteroidales bacterium
ACCGAGGGAAATAAACTATTCCGTTGCCGATGAAAACAACCTGATCATTGCCGGATTAATCGGTTTTCTTGACCCGGCCAAGCCATCGGCAAACGAGGCCATTCAACAATTACAAAGGCTTGGCGTAAACATAAAAGTGTTAACAGGTGACAATGAAGTAGTTACCCGGAAAATTTGTAAAGATGTCGGTATTCCCGTGAACCACATCATGCTTGGACATGAACTGGAAAAAATGGATGAGGATGAACTGATCCAAAAAATTGATCAGATCAGTATCTTCGCCAAGCTGAACCCGTTGCAAAAAAGCAGGGTTGTCAAGGTATTGCAACGTAAAGGCCATGCTGTAGGGTTTCTCGGAGATGGCATTAACGATGCCGGTGCGCTGAAAGATGCCGATGTGGGAATTTCTGTTGACACGGCCACAGATATTGCCAAAGAAAGCGCTGACATTATTTTGCTCGAAAACGACCTGTCTGTTTTGCGAAAAGGGATTATATACGGTCGCCGGACATTTGGCAATATTTTAAAATATATAAAAATGGCAACAAGCAGTAATTTTGGCAACATGTTCAGCATGTTGGGGGCAAGCATCTTTCTGCCTTTTCTGCCCATGTTGCCCGTTCAGTTGCTGCTGCAAAACCTGCTTTACGACATTTCGCAAACATCCATTCCCTGGGATACGGTTGACAAAGAATATATAGTCGAACCCCAGCAATGGGATGCTTCTTTTTTGCAAAAATTCATTCTTTTTATCGGGCCTATCAGCTCCATTTTCGATTACCTGACTTTTGCTTTAATGTTTTTTTACTTCAAGGCCAATACCCCGGCGCATCAAAATCTTTTTCAAACAGGTTGGTTTGTGGAGGGATTATTATCCCAAACGCTGATTGTTCATTTAATCCGTACCCGCCGGGTACCTTTTATTCAAAGCTGGGCCACAGCACCTGTGGTTGCCCTGACTTCCCTCATCATGGCAATAGGCATCATTATACCTTTCACCCCTGTCGGCCCCATGATTGGTTTAACAAAACTTCCCTTCATTTATTTCCCTTTTCTTGTAGCTGTTTTAATATCTTATGCTTTTCTGACACAGTTAGCGAAAAACTGGTTCATCAAGCGGTTTCATGACTTTTAGCGGGCAGCCCATTTGTGGAATATATAAAACGCACAGCACCATTTGTCTGCCCGACAACGGGAAACACCATATATAATTTAATAAGGCCTTGCAAACATTTAACATAAAATATCAAAGAACACGATGCGGAATTTTTTAAAAATTCATTTACATTTGCGCCTAAATTTCAGAATCATCATATGTTAGAACATGCCCTTATCGGACCCGGACAGACGTGGATGTTGTGGTCTGTTCTTATTATTGCAGCTACTTTTGGCATCTGGGCAGAGCAGTATACCAAATGGGGAAATAAACTTTCCGCAGTAGTTGTTTCCATTCTCGCAACATTTATATTGTCAAACCTCTCTGTTATTCCAACCAAATCGTCTGTTTACGACATTGTCTGGTCATACCTTGTTCCACTGGCTGTTCCTTTACTACTTTTTAAGGCCAATATACGTCGCATTATCAAAGAAGCAGGACCCACACTCATAGCATTCGGAATTGGTGCCGTGGGTACCATTGCAGGCACTATTATTGCTTTCAAAACCATTCCGCTCGGGAAAGAAGGCTGGAAACTGGCCGGCATTTTTT
>JALUYM010000295.1 GCA_027018745.1 Bacteroidales bacterium
CCCTTTGCCCGAATGCAACATGCCTTCCCTGACTTTCCGTACGGTTTCGATGGCATGAACAAACCGCAGACCCTGCAGCTCCCGTTTCAGGTCAGTCAGAGAAACCAGCAACTCCCTGACCGGCGGGCCGCCGGTTTTGTATTTGAGTTGCTCCGGGGTATAGGCTTCTGCCAAAAATACGCCTCCTTTTTTCAACCCTTTAACGATCCAGGCGTGGACCTGCTTTCGTAAATCCGGTGGCAGGTGGCAAAAAACAGACACAATTCCATCCCATTTTTCCATTCCGAAATCAAACTGCGCCAGGTCGGCTGCAATGGTGGTTACGTTGACACCGTTGATACGGGCCAGTTTCCGGGCCTTTTCCACAGCCACCACAGAGCTGTCAACACCTGTAACCTCGTATCCCTGCCTGGCCAGGAAAACCGCATTCCTGCCTTCCCCTTCCGCCGGAAGAAGCACCTTTCCTTTTGGGATCACCGAAAAATTTTCTTTTAAAAAAGTGTTGGGCTCTGTGCCATACAGATACCCATCGCCCGCATAACGTTCATCCCATTTGTTCATAATGTCCTTTTATTGATACTTTCCTGTTTTTCTTTAACAAAAATACAAATCCATTTTAAATCAGCTATTTTGTTGTGAATTAAAAATTAGTCCTTTCTGTTTTTTTTGAAAAGTCCGCCGCAGGAGGACGGCTCAACACATTGCTTTGAATTTATTCAAAGGCAGGAAGGGCAACAGCAGGTTTTAATTTCGACGAGTTATCTTTCCCGGGCTTCCGAAAAAGTAGTAACGAAAACAAAAGAGGCTGCCTGCTACTGCCCGGCAGCAGGCATTATCATTACAAATATTCTTTCAGCAAACCCGTGCGTTCGTTGAATTCTTCGATTTCGCGATCCCATTCGTCCACTTTGGCATAACACGACGTCCAATAATTTTCGTCGTACCATTGGGCGTTCAGCTCTTCCACGGTTTTGCCCTGTTGCTCGATCCAGGTGAAATATTTAAGGTTGTGCATGCGCTTTTTCTCGTAATAGTTCATCTCGATCATGTTGTCAATACCGAGACTCATCAGGTCGGCATCAAAACTGATGGCAGCATCGCGGTTGGTAAATTCACCATGTTTTTCGGTTTCTTCTTTCAGGCGGCTTTGGTACATTTCCATGGAATCGGTAGCCACAGTGAAAATCACATCATTTTCATTCATTTCGTACCATTTGGCCAGCTTTATGGAGCCCATCAGGTTGGCAATGGAAGAAATGCCGAGCAGTTCCAGTTTGTCCACCAGGTCAGGCTCCATGCCCAATTCTTTTTTCAGGAACTCTTTTCCGGCCGGTTCGTTGAACAGGCGCATGAGGCGGATATTCGGGTTGTCATCGATACCGGCCACCAGGTCCATGTTCTTTATGTTATGTATCCACGGCACATGTTTGTCACCAATACCTTCGATACGGTGTTCACCATATCCGTTTTGCAGTAGTGTGGGACACTGCAAAGCTTCACCCGCACATACTTTGAAAGCTGGAAATTTCACGCGCAGGTAATCGGTACATCCGAGGGTACCGGCAGAGCCCTGTGTAAGGAAAACGCCGCTGAAACGGTCATTCTCATTTTTGATCTGGTTGTACACCTCTTCCATGGCCGGCCCGGTAACGGCATAATGCCAAAGGGAGTTTCCGATTTCTTCAAACTGGTTGAGGTTAACA
>JALUYM010000296.1 GCA_027018745.1 Bacteroidales bacterium
TCGTCCGGTTGTACCTCCTGAATAATGCGTATCAGATTGGTACTGTCCGTCATATCGCCATAATGCAACACAAATTTTGCATCTTTTTCATGTGGGTCTTGATAGAGATGGTCTATCCTATCCGTGTTAAAAAGAGAACTTCTACGCTTTAAACCATGAACGGTGTATCCTTTTTTGAGTAAAAATTCAGCAAGATAGGCGCCGTCTTGTCCGGTTATTCCGGTTATTAATGCAGTTTTATTCATTTTTTAATGTTTATAAATCTGTTGTTTATTGCAGTAGTCTGCCACACCTTCTCCCGAAACCCATCAGTATTTTGCCATCGCTACCTCTCATCAATGTGCACTTTCAATAAAAAGAACGCTGGAGAGCAGATGCTTTCATCGGAGATTCTTCACTCGCTTCCCGCAAGGCTTACGCCGGTCTGTTCAGAAGGACAAGGGAACTGAAAAGGACGGGGGCTTTTCCGGGAGATTTCCGCCTGAACGCCAGGGCGCAGACTTTTTTATCAGGTTGGGTTGGGAATGAAAAGTGAAAAATGAATAGTGAAAAATTTTTGAAAATGAAAAATGAAGAGTGAAAAATGAAAAATTTTAAGTTCGTTTTTGTAGTGAGTTTTTAGTGGTTTTTATTGAAGCTACCAGCATCTTTATTAATGAAAAATGAATAGTGAAAAATTTAGTGGGTTCGGCGTTTCGAGTTTAAGAGTTTAGGGTTATGAGTTTGGCGTTTTTCATTTTTAGCTTTTCATTATTCTTCTCTTTTTCCTTTGGGTTTTGGGAAGGCTGAAGGCTAAAGTTTCAAGTTTAAAGTTCAGGTTTCCTGCCCGCGGCGAACCGTCCAACCCCGACTCACCGTTTAACTCCGAGGTAACAGGGTGGGTATGTATGCTGGCTGACGTGGGAGTCTTGTATTGTCAAGGGTTTGGTTTATTAGATTCTCACGAGGCGCTATCACTTTCGCCGCCCCTAAGGCCTCTCAGAATTAAACGAAAGGTCTTTTAAGAGGACATTTTTTTAAGTTCAGGGTTTAAGGTTGTTGTGTCTAAATCAGTTTGTCCGTTTTTCCGCGGCAGTGATTGCAGTGGTAGCTTGTTGAAATGGCGGCTTTTGTTTTTGTTAGCCGGCGGAGGCTGACGGCAGGGAAGCCCACGTACGGGTTACAAAAACGAGCCGGCATGAAACAACTACAAACGGAAAGCACGGTGGCCGCCCTGGGAAAGGTTAAAGTTTAAAGTTCCAAGTTTCAAGTTGTTGTGAATAAATTAGTTTATCCGGATGAGAGGACATTAAGTTTTTGAACCATTAAGGCATGAAGGGGCATTTAGATTTGCGCGGAGGAGAGGGCATGAAGTTTCATGGAGCTTAATTTCTTAATGGTTTTTATTTTTATATCAATTTGTTTTCGGTTGTTTTTTTATTCTGACAGCAGCCATTTCCAAACGGGCAGCACTGTTATTCCTTCCGGTATCCGGTTTTCTTCGAGGTCTTTGTCGTAATAAAGGAGCAAAGCGTTTGTGAGATGGTAGGTTTTCATGGCTTCAAGAAGCCCGCCGGTTTCCCTTTCTAGGTTTTCATTATTTAACAAATAAGTAACCTGGACAGCCTCTGTGATATGGAGCCCCTGTTTGATCACAAAATCGCATTCTCCTTTGCCGGAAAAATAATAGATTTCCTTTTTTCTGCGTTTTAACTCAAGG
>JALUYM010000297.1 GCA_027018745.1 Bacteroidales bacterium
CAAAACCCTGAACCGGTCTTCTTCCAAGAATTCAACCACATCGTGTGTTCCCAGGTTAAAAACGCCGATAAAAGGCGCAGTAATGCGCAGGCAACCGTCACGGTCCCGGCTGAGCGAAACGCCCGGTAACGGACGAAAAGAGGCCATTTTATCCCGTCCGTTTACTTTGCGCAATGCCACATGCGACATGGTTTCGGTCATGCCGTAACTATGCCATACTTCAGTTTTCAAGGATTGTAATTTCCTTTCCAGTAAAGGCGAAAGTGCCGAGCCGCCCAACAACAGTTTTTTAATCCGGTTCAAAAAAGCAATTCCCTCTTCTGTTTCCAGTAATTTTTCTGCCTGGGCCGGTGTCATGGCAGCAAAGTCCAGTGATGGCATCCATTCGCTGTATGGATACAGGTTCGGCTGAATACAGTATAAATCCAGTTTTCCTGTAAAAGCACGTACTACCATCATTTTAGCGGCAATATACCGGATGGGAAGGCAAAGCAGGGCTTTGTCACCGGGTTTCAGACCGAAAAAGCCCAGCGTCATGCGGGCACTGGCTTTCATGTATTTTTTAGGTAACAGGATTTTTTTTGGTATCCCTGTACTTCCTGAAGTTTGTGCTGCTATCGATTCTGTTTCCGACAGCCAGTCGACAACAAAATACATAAGCTCTTTCTTCCACCGTGCAGGCGACCAATTGTCCCTTAAATGGATATGGGCATATTGCAAATGCCAGGCCTCATCGAATGCCTGTGTATTGAGACGGAGTATTTTCTTTTCGTGTTTCAAATTTTCACTGTTTACCCCACGAAAATAACTTTTTTCATCAAACAGCCCATCACCCTTTCCTGCTTTGATCCTGCAAAGCGGACTATGGCTGTAATAATATAAGCTGGTTTCCGGAATCTGTTTTCTTAAACGCTAAAATCTTCTACGGTTTTTATTTCGGTGGGCGGGTAAATCTGTCCGGCCAGCGGCGGCATGGAATTGTAAACCCAGTCGATGTCCACGATACCGAGTTTGACAGCTTGCTGTCTTTTATAGCCCGTGAATTTTCCGCGTACCAGCACATCCTCCATCTGAAGGGTAAGCCCCATAATAGCCACTTCAGTACCTTCTTTGATGGCTAACAGATCTTCAGTAAAAGTACCGGGATGAAAAACTACCTGTTTACTGTCGGCAGCCTGGCATTGCAGTAACGGAATAATCACCGGGAAACCATCTTCAGCCACGTAAGACAGAAATTTTAAGGCATCCAGTTTGTTCAGTAAATTTACTGTCCACGGGTTCATAACTTCTTTGTCGTCATGGCTTTTGGCCCCTCTTTTTGCAAATTTTGTCAGTAGGGCCGACAAAACGATGCCCGCCACCGGAAGGGCCGCTTTTTCAGTGGTTTCCACCAAATCCATGTAATGGATGGTGTGCAGTCCAAAATAGGAATTATAACGCCACATGGGCAGTTTGTTGAAATAAATGTATTCGGGGCCTTCTTTTTTCGATTCGCGCCACAGCGCTTTGCCACGCCAGAGGTTTTTGTCCAGCGTCATGATGAGAAAACCGGTTTTGGGATTGTGAAGCACATTCTCCTTGCTTTTGCCTTCGGTAAACTGACCCCATATCACTTCTTTCGGGTCATTGGCCTGCAAGGTGGTGATCAGGGTAAGGTGGGGCAGCCCGGCTTCGTTGACAGTGGCCAGCAACCCGAC
>JALUYM010000298.1 GCA_027018745.1 Bacteroidales bacterium
CAAGATCTTAGGGTGACTATAGCGGCAAGGGCCACCTCTTCCCATTCCGAACAGAGAAGTTAAGCCTGCCAGCGCCGATGATACTGCTATACCAAGTGGGAAAGTAGGCCGTCGCCAACCTTTTTAAAAGCCTTCGTGGAAACACGGGGGCTTTTTTTGAACCATTTCATTACCCTGTTTTTGGATATAATTCCATTAGGGGCGGTAGCGTTTTGAGATTTGTGATTTTGCTGGCAGGAGATCAGAGATGACAACAAAAAGAAAATAAAAAAGCATTTCTTGACCATTTCCATTAAAATTTAATAAACCAGATAAGATATTGAGGTAAAATAAGCCAGGGAGATTATACCTGCCTTATTTTGTCGTGAGTTTGCTTCTAATGAAGCGAAGATCAGACTTTTATTATCTTAACTTTTGTATTCAGAAAAGATGCGCTACCACCAATCGGATCTGTCAGGCACATATTCTTTAATGCTGGATCGATGGCCATCACCGGGTTAGGGCAAGCCGTATCTTTTCTGCGTTCATCACCTTTCACCAATTGATTGTCAACCGTAACATCATTTCCACCATAAGCCCAGTGTCCATAATGCCACGAAATAGTTACGACGTTTGGCTTTAAACCTTCAACAGGTCTTAAACGGGCTTTCACTTTCAAAACCTTCCCATTATGCAGGTTATACGTTCCTGTGGGATCGCTGTCTGAAACCATAGTGACCCAATCGTCTTCATTAAATCCCATTCTGTCAGCATCGGCTCTGTTCATAAATAAAACATTCACAGGCTGTAGTGCAATTTGCGACCAGTAGTTTCCAATAGTCCTGGACTGCCCTCCAAAGACCTCTTTAAATGTACTCAGGTAAAACTCATTTCCGTTGAGTTTTTCAAAATTGGTTCTCTTTCCTGCCATGTCAGTAATTTTTGTGTATTTACCAAGACCATGGAAGTTAATTCCTGTTAAAGAATTTTTGCCGAGGGCTACATTTTCTACAAAAAATTTCATCTGGCCTTTCAGCTGCCCTTTGTTATAGGGAGCATCAGTATATGCCGATTTATAATCTCCAAAGCGTCCTCCCCTGTTCAACACATAAACGACTCTTCTCCAAATCTGCTCATCGTTTCCAACAGATTTCTTCCATCTTTCGGGGTTAAACAGGTCGGAAGTAAAATGTCGTCGGGCTTTTGTAAATAAACCCATTTCGCCTTCATCAGCAAGGGGAACTTCCTCATTTTTATGATCTCCTTTTGCGATGTTTGCAGCAAATTTCAAGTACCAGTCTTCAGGCCGGGTGAAATCCATGCCTTTGGAAAAGCCGTCTTTTCCAAATCCGGGCAATCCGAGTTTCTCGGCTATGGCAAGATAAATTGCTTCAAATGAGCTGGGCATCTTCTCGCCATACACAGTTACCAAATCCGGTATGGGTTGAATCATAGGTTGACGCACCTTACTGGCTTTTTGTGCCACATCGGGTGTAGTATGCGGTGTCCCCCAACGTTCAAGATAGGTCACATCCGGGAAAATATAATCGGCGTACATACTCGTCTCCCCAATGACTATGTCATCAGCAATAAACAGAGGCAATCTTTTAGGATCACTTAAATACTTCACCGCTTTCACACCGCCAGGCGACGAGAGAAGCGGAGTCCCCTGATGAAGGAATAAGATATCGATTCCATAAGGATACTTATCCTCAGCAGATGGGAGAATCTCCTGGTAAATATTACCGGTGTATGGATACCAGTTTCTTTTAGCCGGGTAACCGACTTCGCGAAAGAGCGAGGTGTCTTCATACTTAGATTTTTCCCTTGTTATGGGAGGGCCAAAAGCGGTTAACTTATTTGGATGCAACGTTTTAAAATTAAAATAGCCATTGTGGCTGCCATCTTCATGCCAGTGTCCTCCTCCTGACTGGAGACCGCCAAGCCAGTCCATGTTTCCGATAAGCATATTCAAATAGATAATGGCTACCGCATTATAATAACCATTGGTATGCTGAACAGCGCCTCGATAAAGGTCACATGCTGCTTTCTTTCCATGGGAGGTAAATTCGGTTGCAATCTCTTCAATCATGCGGGGTTCCACCTGGCAGGTTGCCGCCCACTCATCAAGGGTCTTGCTAAACGCCTCGTCTCTTACAAGCTGCAACGAAGATTTTACTTTAATCCCTTTAACTTCTGTATCAACAAATAAATCTCCTTTTACAGAATGGTTTTTGTCGTTCACATCTACTTTAACAGGTCTGCCATTAGCTATACACACAAATTCAGTATTCTTTCCGATACCAAGGTCAGATGCTCTTAAAAATTTGGTTGGCTGGCCGTTTTCTATCACTACCAATAACGGGGCATCGGAAAAGGATCTTTCACCAGAGGCATGGGCAGCAGCAAGGTTTGCATTGCTGAGAAAGGTCTTATCATACCTTTTGTTTGCCATTATTGACCGGATTAGAGCCCAGGCAAAAGCTGAATCAGCGCCTGGTTTTACAGGCACCCACCATTTGGCTTTCGCGGCAGTTTTCGACATTCGCGGATCCACAACGGCCATTTTAAAGTTCCTTTCCACTATCCCGTCGGTTACCTTTTGAGCCATGGAAGTTTTTCCAAAATTTGCCTCAAAGGCACCTGTTCCGAAGAAAATCACAAATTCACTATGCAAAAGGTCGGGTTTTAGATGCTCTTTTCCTCCCTTCCATTTACCTTTGCCATCAGCAACCACCCATTTATTGGTTATCTGGATGTGCCCAATGTGATGTGATTGTTCGCAAATAGTAGTATGTTCAAAAAAGTTATTTGAGCCAAAGGCGTTATGTGTAAATCGTTTCCCCAATTCTTTCCGGCCATGTTCTATCCGCCCGCACATCATAACAAATCTGTTGTTTTTGGGACCAATATCAGGATGGTTAGGGTCAATTAGAACATCCAAATGAGCGGCATGTTTCTTTTTAAATGCAGCGAGGGTCATTTCTCCTTTACCAAATGCTTTTGCATCAGCGGCCATTATTTTTGACAATTTAGGGTCTGTAAGCACTCTGACTTCTTTGAAACCTTTCACGTGCCCCTCGCCGAACAAATTGCCGCCATTTACAATTTCTGTAACAGCCTTGTCAAAGTCAATGGTAACCCATTTGTTTTCTCCCCGTTTCCCGGCTCTTTTTAGAACCTTCTTAATACGGTACGGGTCGTAAACAGTTTGGATACCTGCCTGGCCTTTCGGGCAGACTTTCCCATCCACCGGAGCCGAATCCGGTAAAGCAGATTTATAATCAATATTGGGGAGCATGGTCTGAGGTCCATAAGGATTGCCATCAATTTTGGCAAGTAGCCCGTTGTAAATCTTTCCTTTTATACTGCACGCATTATGACACTGCAAACAGGCACTCTGGATTTGATTTTCGGGTAACCGTAATGTGTAAACCAGTTGGGCTTTTTGCTCTTTGGTCATAGAAGCAAATGCGCCAAAACCTAATAACGAGCTGCCAACCGTTGCCCCTCCGAGAAAAGCGGATGACTTAATAAAATCGCGTCTGGAAACAGGATTTTTTGTATTTAATATTTTCTTATTCATCGTAGTTTTGATTTGAATAGTGATTTAATTATGTGGATTGGTCAGTTTGAGATATTTATCCCCGATATAAAATAATGCAATTCCCAAGGCAACAATGAAGAGACCTACCAGCCATTCCTGTGAACTGGGTGTATAACTGTACAGAAGGCGTTTGCTAAAAAATGCAGAGGCCATTCCGGCAATTTTCGGGGTAACCAAACCGGGAATAACGATGTTTAAGCGTACTCCAAGAAATGTAAATACAACTAAAAGACTGGCCAGACCCACCCAATATGGCTTTCTTGATTTTACCAGGAAAATAACCACGGGAACAATTACACCGAGAAGAATGTGGATAATCCAAAATACGTACCAATAATGTCCATATAACATCTCCTTAAAACCTAAAGTATGGGTAGATGACCCCAGCCACATGGAAATTGAAAGCTCTGACCACTCAAGAAGCAGGTCAAACAGTAAGGTTACTAATACTATCCTTCCAAGTAGAAATGATATCTGCCGGTAATCTTCGGATGTTTTGTCTTTCCACAAAAAGACAAAGATCATGGTTAATAAAGCACAACCTGATAGAATAGCACCAACCAGAAAATAAATTGGCGTTAAAGCGCTGTGCCATATCGGATTAGAGGCTACCACTCCAAAAAGGGCACCTACGCCACCATGAAAGGCAATGGCCAATGGAATACCAACGGAAGCCAAAATCTGTAATGTCCGTTGTTTTCTCACTAATTTAGCTCCTGTTAGTTTACCGCTATCAATTCTAAAGGCTAGTAAAGTTTCACCCAACAATAAAAGAAAATAGGCTGTGTAAAGCCAAATCATCCATGCCATCATGGAAGAAGGCAGATTGGGCGTTGTAAACACTTCAAAAAAACGCCATTGGTGTCCAAGGTCAAACCAGATAGACAATAAAGCACAAATCAAAGTAATTAAGGCAGTAATGAGAGCCAGTTTTCCCAGCTTCTCAAATATTTTCATTTTAAATACATAAACGAGCGATGAGAGTAAAAAAGCTCCCGCAGACAGGCCTATAAAATAGATATACATGGCTACCCACAGCCCCCAAACGACACGGCTTCCAAAATTGACGAACAAATCACCATAAGCCAGCTTTTGATATACACCAAACGCCCCAAACAAAAAGGCAACTGCCCATAATACATAAAATACTTTTTTCATTGTTTTTCCTCCTGTGTTTTATTAACGTAAGTAAAATACCTTTGGACTAGTGCCTTCTTCTTCTTTCAATATAGTGACGTTATCTCTGTTGATCACTTTATTAATCAGATGATCGGGCTCATTAAGGTCTCCAAAATAGTTAGCTCCTCCAATACATGTTGTTACACATTGGGGGAGGAGTCCATCTGCCAGGCGATGTTCGCAGAACGTACATTTCCTTGCGTTTCCAATGGGGGAATCTCCTTTTTTCCGGGGCCATTTTTTCCCGTATTCAAAGGAGGGGCGTGACTCATAAGCCATTACTTGCGGTGTGTTATCGGTATAATACTCACCGAAATCAAATACCCTGGCGCCATAAGGACAAGCTGTAAGGCAATACCGGCAGCCAATGCAATGATCATAGTTTATTTCAATAATTCCATCTTTGCGTATAAAAGTTGCCCCAACAGGACAAACAGGTACACAGGGAGGGTCTTCACATTGCATACAAGGCCGAGGCAGGTTGATTAAAGAAACATTGGGATAAGATCCGACCTCTTTTTTAATTACAGGCCGGTAAACTACGCCGGGGGGCAGCACATTTTCCGCAATACAAGCTACCGTACATGCATTACAACCGATACATTTTCGTATATCAATGGCCATGCCCCATTTTCTTTTTTCAATGGGCTTTTTTAATGAACGCCGAACCTCATCCTGCATCCTTAGTTTTGCACTTTCGTAGGGACCGCTCAACAAATCTTCAACTGAGGTAAATTCCATAACCTTACCCGGAGCTGATTTTGGCTTTGCAACTAAGCTTTCGCTGATGAAAGCAGAAAGAGCAAGTCCTCCCAAAGCCAGAGTGCCGGTTGATTTAAGGAATTTACGCCGGTTTTCCTCTTTATTCTTCTTCTTGTTTTCCATATTCAAAAAAAGATTTACATTAGAATTTATATTGAAAGTTCATATATATAAAGGACTTGGAGGTTGTAGTCGGGTCAGAATAAATCCATCCCTGATAATTTAGAGCCATCTTAACTCCTTTGACCGGTGAATACTGTCCACCAAATATGATTGCACTTCCATCTTTGTTATAGTTCCATGGATTAATGGCATTAGCAATTTTGTTGGATGCCAGGTTGTCGTATCTCCCAAACAGTTCAAACCTTTTACTGAAAGTATAAGTACTGTAAAATGACACGCCTTTTAGGTTATACCCGGAAGCAGCATGAGTATATTTTTCACCATTCAACAGGACATCATACTCTGCTCCGATACGAAATTTAGATTTGATTCGGTAACCTAGAAAAAAGGCATATACCGATACGGAAGAAGTATCAACAATAACTCCGTCATTACGTTTATAGGCAAAACCTTTGGTGTCGTAGTAAAACTTAAATTCAAGATTCTTCACGAGTTTAACAATTACGTTACCCCCGACTTTGTATTTTCCGTAATTATCCTGCAAATGTTTGTACCCTTCACCGTTTGCAATAAAGATGTTAAAATTTAATTTGTTTTTCAGAAAAGTAAGATGTGCATTTACACCAAGATCGGCGCTGGAACCATAACCATGCTCATCCATAAATGATTTGTAGAGATAACGATAACCCCAGAAACTTTCCTGATGATTAAACTCCTGCATTCCGATAAGTCCTATAGATAACTTTAGGGTAGAGGTTAATTTCCAGTCAAGGGCTGCTTTTTTTAAGTAGTAGGTAAAAGCGCTGCCACCACTGTTTTGGCCCACATCAAGAGTGATGGATGCTGATAATTTTTTACTAAAGAAATATTTGTAGCCAAAATAAGCACGCTTAAGATTAAAAGAACCGGGCTGTGTGGCGCTCTTATTTAAATTGTAATGATAGTTAAAGTAAACTTTCGCCTGCACCTTTCCATTCGGATGGAAAATGTCTTGGGCATTAGCGTTTAAAAGTAAAAAAAACGCAATTGAAAAAAATAAAATCTTTTTCATAATGATAAATCTTTTTTTGGATTATTAAGTTATTAATTAATTGACTTTAACCTCTAAGGCAATTCTCATTCCTGTTATTGGATAAATCATTCTCTTTTCTGAAAGTCGTGGTAAATTGGTCTTCTAACTACCAGTAAATAAGGATTCTCTGTGTATATTCCTGAAAGTAACTTTTGTTTAAAAAAATTATATGGTCATAATTTTACGGATTGAATCCACGGATTTCCGTGAAAGCAACGGTATTCCGAAGTATATTGTTGGACATACCACACACATTGCGAAAGTTTCACTAGCGTTTATGAAGGCCGAAATAAAAGGCCTCGGAGTTTACAGGAAGATGAATGAGGATTAACTAATCGATATTGTATTTGCTCATTTTGGTATGCAGCGTGGTTGCAGGGATTCCGAGTATTTCAGCAGCTTTTGTCTTGTTGTGCTTCGATCGCTCCAAAGCGATTTTTATGGCGGATATCTCAACTTCAGATAAAATATCAACCAATGGTTTGTGCCCAATGAATTGGGTAAAGGGTATAGAAACCGGGTTGCAGATTTCCTGTGGAATTTTTGTAATATCTATTTTACCGTTTTGTGCCAGCAAAACAAAACGCTCAATAATATTTTTGAGCTCCCGGATGTTGCCTGGCCAGTTATAGCTCAGGAGGGAGTTAAAGGCATCAACGTCAAACTCCACTTTCCTGCCATGAGCAAAATAATTAACGAAATAATGAATAAGTATTTTAATATCCCTTTTCCTTTCGCGCAACGGCGCCAAATGGATAGGGAAGACATTCAGACGAAAATAGAGGTCAGGTCTGAACTTCCCTTCCTGCACAAGTTTGCCGATATCTGTTTTGGTGGATGCAATGATGCGGATATCCACCGGTTCCGGCTTGCTGCCGCCTACCTTTTCTACCTTGCGTTCTTCAATGGCTCTTAGCAGTTTTACCTGAAGTTCTATTGGAATATCGTCGATATCATCGAGATACAGGGTGCCGTGGTTGGCGAGTTGAAATCTTCCTTCTCTCTCTCTTTCGGCGCCTGTAAATGCACCTTTGACGTGACCAAACAATTCGCTTTCAAAAACTTCACGTGACAAAACTGCACAGCTGACAGGAACAAAAGGCTGATTTTTTCGTGATGAATTATAATGAATAATCTTAGTTAGCAACTCTTTTCCTGTCCCTGTTTCACCCGTAATAAGAACATTACTGTCAGAACCGGCTGCAATCCTAATCAACTCAAACAGGCTTGCGTTCTCCTCAGGACTGCCAACAAAGGAAGAAAAATCAAACTTTTGCTCAAATTGAGATCGCAGGCGCTTATTTTCTGATTTCACTTTTTTCAGTTCACAAATCCGTCTCAAAATGGCTAACAGTTCTTCAATCTGAAAAGGCTTTGTAAGATAATCGTATGCTCCGGCTTTCAATGCTTTCACTGCCGTAGAAACACTTGCATAAGCTGTCATCAGGATGACTTCCGTCTGTGAGCTGAGTTGGTTTATTCTTGCCAGCAACTCAAGGCCATCCATGCCCGGCATTCTCATATCTGTAATGACAACATCTGGTTTTTCTTCTAAAAATTGCTGTAATGCTCCGGCACCACTTGAAAACTCAAAAACGGTATAACCTTCGTCGCGAAGCCCATCGGCAATGGTAACACGCAAAATACGTTCATCATCTACAATAAAAATCTTTAGCTCTTTCATAAGGATATGCTCTCTAAGTTGTCAGCGGAAATTTAATCAATATTTGCATGCCGCCCTCATTTCTGTTTTTTGCAACAATATCACCACCGTGTTCTTTAATAATATTATAACTTATGGATAGTCCTAAACCCGTACCCTGTCTGATCTTTTTCATGGTAAAGAAAGGATCGAAAATAACGTCCAGCATCTCAGCTTCAATGCCGGTTCCGTTATCATTAATTTCCAGTAATAGTTCATTCCTGATAATTTGGATATTAAAAACGATTTGGCCGGCAATTTCCGGTTCGGATGCCTTTCGCTCTCCGATGGCATCGATACTGTTCAAAACAACATTCAAAATTACATGTTCAAGGTGGTTTGCGCTTCCCATTATCGGAGGAACTTTCTCCGGAAATTCCTTGATAATGGAGATGCTGGATTGTTCAAGATGGAATGCGGCCAGCATAAGTACTTCTTCAACTATCTGGCGGATATCTACCTGTGTTTTAACAAACTCATGTTTCCTGCTGAAATCCAGAACCCCGTTAACAACCTTCTCAATTTTATCTATTGCTTCTTTCATCATCGAAATGTACTCCTGATTACTCAAATATCTCTCTGGTTTTTCTGAAATCATACGTAAGCTATTCCGGAGTCCGGCAATAGGGTTGTTAATTTCGTGCGCCAGCCCTGCTGCAATAGTCCCCACAGAAGCCATTTTTCTTGATTGCAACAAAGATTCCTGTGCAGATTGGAGCTCTTTATAAGTAGTCGTTAAGCGGCGAAGCATCTCGTTGAAAGTAAAAATAAGTGTATCCAGTTCATCATCTATGCTGATAACTTTCTTTAACCCCAAAACGAATTTATTCTGAAGCTGTATTTTGTTGATCTTATCAGCATCCAGACTTTCAAGGTTGAATCCGGAAGCCGTGGTGCTGATGGTTTTAATAGGTTGTGTAATGATGTATGAAAAGATAAACGCACCGCTGATTCCAATCACCAGAAAAATGACGATCATCCATAGAAATATAATGGTTGTTTTCCGAACTTCTTTTTGGTATCCTGCTTCAAAAAAACCAACTCTTACTGTCCCGATATTTACTGACAAAATAGGAACAGCAACGTCCTGTACAATATTGTCGGAGTTGCCGGTATCTTTTATAAATACTGTGCTTCTTGTTTCACCGGGTTTCAAAATATTTGCGCCAATCAGCTTCTCCGGGATTGCTTTATAAAAAGTATGAGCTACAACATGGTTCTTTCCATCAAGAATTAAAATGTAAGCGAGTTCATTGTCAGTTTGTTTCACATTTGAGACCATTTCGTTCAACGAAGTTACATTATTATAAAGCAAGGGCTGTATCGCCATGTCAGCAACTATTTTTGCTATACCTGTGCTGTGTTTGAGCAATTCTGTTTCAAAAGTTTCGTAAACGGAGTTCCTGATAAAGTAAATGTTAATTGAGCCAAAAATGACTACCATGAAAATTAAGGCAATGGAAAATTTCCAAAATAATGGTAGGAATCTTTTTTTCATTG
>JALUYM010000299.1 GCA_027018745.1 Bacteroidales bacterium
ATATATCGATCATATTGAAGAGCCTTTTATCAAGGCGCAGATTATAACCCGTACCGAATACATCGGTTCGCTCATTAAGCTTTGTCTTGACAAACGGGGTGAATTGAAAAACCAGGTCTACCTCTCCACCAGCCGCGTGGAGCTTACGGTAGATATGCCGTTGGGTGAAATCGTATTTGATTTTTATGACAAGCTGAAAAGTATCTCGAAAGGTTATGCCTCTTTTGATTACCATATTTCCGGTTACCGGCCGGCCAAACTGGTCAAACTGGATATTTTGCTGAACGGCGAGCCGGTGGATGCGCTTTCCACGTTAATCCACCAAGACAATGCTTACAGTTTTGGGCGCAGGATTTGTGTAAAACTGAAAGACCTGATACCGCGGCAACAGTTTGATATTGCTATCCAGGCGGCCATTGGTGCAAAGGTTATTGCCCGCGAAACCATTAAAGCCGTTCGAAAAGATGTTACTGCAAAATGTTATGGCGGCGATATTACACGTAAGCGGAAACTGCTTGAAAAACAAAAAAAAGGGAAAAAACGTATGCGTCAGGTGGGTAATGTGGAAGTCCCGCAACAGGCTTTTCTTGTGGTACTTCGGTTGAATGATTAGGGAATGTCAAAATTCTTCTGTAACAATTTATCCCCTGGTTTCGTCAAAGTAATAATGAAAGGACATTTACCCGTTGCATGAATATAAGTGAGTATAACCGCTGTGTGGATGACGTATCTGACAGGCTTTATCGTTTTCTTCTGAAAAACACGAAAGAAAACGAAGTAGCCAAAGATTTGGTACAGGAATCATTTATGCGACTATGGGAAAGACATAAGGAAGTAAATGCCGGAAAAGGAAAATCATGGCTTTTTACCACGGCCTACCGCCTGATGATCGACCATTTCCGGAAAAACAAACGGATGGAAAACTTAGAAATAACCGGGCATCAGGAAGGCAGGGTGGAAAATGTTTACTCTGACCTGAAGGAGATTCTGAACAAAGCTGTGGAACAACTGCCTGAAATTCAGCGTTCGGTGATTCTGCTGCGCGACTACGAAGGATATTCTTATCATGAAATTAGCGAGATCACCGGATTGAACGATAACCAGGTGAAAGTGTATATTTTCAGGGCGCGCATGTTTTTGAAAAAATTTATCGGAAAACCGGAAGTGATCATATAAAATGAAAATTAACAGGGAAAACTACGGCCGGTTCATCATCGATTATTATGATGGACAACTTTCTTCGGAAGAGGAGAGGGAGCTGATGCTTTTCCTTGAAGGGAATTCCGATTTGAAAACAATATTTGAATCTTATTCAGAATTTCCCGTAGTGCCGGAAGAACAGGTGAAGTTTTCCGGAAAAGATACGCTGAAAAAGCAGGAAACAGAGGTTGTCGGTCATATTACGGAAGATAATTTCGAAGAATATTTGGTACTTTTACTGGACGGGGAACTTGCGGAAAATGAAAAGAAAAAGGTGGAACTTTTCCTGGAAAAAAATCCCCACCTGCAAAGTGAACTTAGACATCTCTTCCAGACAAAGCTTGTGCCGGACAAAACCATTGTTTATCAAAACAAGTCCGTGTTAAAACATCACCGGGCCATTTCTCCCTGGTTCAGGATAGCAGGCATGGCGGCGGCGGCTGTTTTGCTGTTGTTTTTCAGTATTCACTTTTTCTTTAACAACCCCTCCCCAAAAGCCGGTGTCGGCCAATTTGCCCTGGAAAGCTTACCGTTAAAAACAGCAGAAATATCCTTTGTGAAAGTTTCGCCGGAACTTTTTGTTAAAAAACCTGTTATCAGGGGAAAAACAGTTTTAAAAAGAAAAACCATTCCGGAAAAAGACTATCGGACATCTGTTTTGCAAAGCCCCGTTAAAATGATGGCAATGGCTAATGTATATGTGCCGCTTACACCGGAAAAAGATTATGTTCCGTTACTTTTCCCGAAAGGAAAAACAATAAAAGAAACCATTGCCCTGAGTGTTCCTGTGGTTGTAGAGAAACCTGTGGGGAACAGGTTCATCAGGCATACCATTGGCAAACCTTTTTCGCAACTGGCCGAGTTTCTTGCATTGCAAAAAAAGAGAAAAAAACTTGCCAGGACACACGATAAAGGTTTTGTAAAAGTGCTGGAAAGCGGAGTAACTGCCATGAATTTTTTAACCGACAACAATGTGATAATGGTTAAAACTTACAATGCTAAAGGAAACCTGATTGATTACCAGTTGCTCAGCGATAATTTCAGCATCAACCGGCCGGTGAAAGAAGGCCGGTAATATTTCCGGATTTTACAAAGTTGCGGTCCTTTTCTCAAACTTCCGGGCAAAAACAGCATAAAGCATGGGGATGATGTTGAGGGAGAAAATAATTCCTGTAATCATCCCGCCGATAATCGTGATGGCAAAAGGCTGATGCATGGCCGAACCCAATCCGATAGCTGCCGGCAACAAAGCGATAATGGTGGTTAAACCGGTCATTAAAATGGGACGTGTACGCAAATGTACCGCCTCCCGTAAAGCTTCCTGCAACGAGAGACCTTCTTGTCGCAACCGGTTTACTTTGTCGATTAAAATAATGGCATTATTGACGGAAACCCCTATCAATGTGAGCAGGCCAAGGGCAACAAAAATATTCAGTTGTTGACGGGTAATCAGCAAAGCGATGAAAACCCCAATGAAATCCAGCGGGATTTTTAGCAGAATAACAAACGGTTGCCAGAATGAGTTAAACTGCAGGTATAAAATAATATAAACAAGGATGATAGCTACTATAATCACAAAGATAAACGACTTAAGTGTCTCCATCAATGTTTGGTATTGTCCGCGGATTTGTAAATTGTACCCATCCGGAATAAAATGTGTTCCCAAACCGGCCTTCAGTTTTTTTACGGCACTGAAAAGGTTTCCATCGGGGTCGGCCACTACCGTCAGCTCTCTTTCTCCGTTCAAATGACTAATGGAAGGTAGTGTATTCACAATTTTGATATGTGCAATTCGTTTTAGCGGAATATATTTCCCCGATTGGGTTCGGATAGCAAGATGTTCCAGTTTTTTCAGGTTGTTACGGTCAGCCGGTGGCAACCGCAAAAAAACCGAAACAGGGACTTGTTCTTTGACAAACCGGGCCACAACCTCTCCCCGGAAAGCCAGTGCCAGTTCCTGGTACAAATCAAAGCCACTCACGCCAAAACGGGACATTTCCACACGGTTGGGCGTAACGTCTATCTGTGGGACGAGGTATTTGGAATTGTTAAGAATGTCGCTAAAGTCTCCCGTTTTTTTGGCTGTTTTCTCCACCATAGAAGCCAGGCGGGCAAGCGTGTCGAGGTTGGGCCCTGTTACGGTAACGCCAAAAAAGGCGGGCAGGCCGCTAAAACTTTCATCGATGTTTTCCTGTGTAGGTAAATGATATAGTATAACAACACCATCAAAAGAGGCAAATTCTTTTTCAAATCCGCTCAACAATTGTGACATGGTTTCAGTGCGATATTTTTTGTCAACGAGCTTAATATACATTTCACCCCTGTTTACCCCTTCCACATAATAGGTGTTGGAGGGTGAGCCTGTGCGAAGGTAAATATTGTCCACATTGGGGTTTTTTTGTATTGCCTGCATCAGCTCTTCAGCCACTTTTCCCGATTCTTTTAACGATACACCGGGGCGCATGACATATTCAAACAGAAAAGCACCTTCATCTACCGGCGGCAACATATTTGCTTTGTTCATCACAGGTAGCAGGCCGGCTCCCGCGATAAACAACAGTGTCAATATAAAAATGACTGCCGTTTTGTGCGACAGGGAAAAGTTCAGCAGTTTGTCATTAACAGCATGAAATTTTTGTAAAAACACCGGCTCTTTCACTTTTTTACCCTTCAGTCCCCCTTTCCAGTAAACCAGTGCGGGGATAATTGTGATGGAAATGAGGAAAGAGCCCAAAAGTGTCAGGGAAATGGTCAGCCCGAAAGGGGTGACCATGTCTTTCATATATCCCGAAATAAACAGTAATGGAAGAAAAACAATCATCGTTGTCAGTGTACCATTCAGGTCGGCTGCAAAAATTTCACTGACACCTTTCCGGATGGACTCGATCAACGATTTTCCTTTTTCCAAAAATTTTTCTATGATTTCCAGTACAATAATAGAATCATCCACAACCATTCCCAAGGACAGGGTAAGTGCGGCCAGGGTGATCATGTTCAACGTGTAACCAATGGCGTACATAATGGTGGCGGCAAACATTAACGCCAACGGGATGGTAACAGAAACCATTAACGTCGGGGCCCACCGTCGCAGGAAAAGCAATAAAACCAGCATGGCCAGGACAGCTCCTATGTAGATTTCTTTATGAACTCCCGACATGGATTCGCTCAGTATTTCCGACTGGTCGTAAAATTTATGAATCTGCGTGCCCGGAGGTAATAATTTTTTCAAAGTTTTCAGGGATTCTTGTACCGATGAAGCCACTTTTATAGAACTGGAGCCTTCTGTTTTCTGAACCAGCATGGCCACTGCAGGATATTTTTCGCTTCGTACAATATAATGTTTGGGCAGCCCCCCTTTTTTAATTTGTGCAATATCTTTTAAAAGTACCGGAATTCCATTGGCACGGGTAGTTACTTTGAGGTTTTGCAAATCGGAAAGGGTTTGATACTGACCGTTACCACGGATAGGAACATCGTAATAATTTTTTTCGAGATAACGCCCGGAAACAATGATGTTGTTGTTTTTCAGTATTTTTTCAATGTCCAGAAAGCTCAAATGCAGCAGCCTTAATTTCTGCGCATTGGGTTCAACAATAAAAGCAGGCTGCTCACCACCGATGACATCTATCCTGGAAATATTTCTCAAGCTTAGAAGTGCCGGTTTCAACCGGTATTGAATAATGTCCCGTAGTTTATAAGCCGGTATTTCGGGGTTGGTAAAAGTAAATCCGATGACTTCCTGCATACGGCTTCCCAAATTATCTATCACCGGGGTAAGTCCCGGAGGCAATTGGCCTTTTATGGTTGAAAGTGCTGCAGCAGTGAGTTGACGTGCATCCATTACCGTATAGCCATCGCTAAATTCTACAGTAACTTCGGAATGCCCCATGGTGGTTACAGATGATGTGCGTTTCACCCCACGAATGCTTTGTAGCGCATCTTCAATGGGCCGCGTTACCAAAATCTCCATGTCGTGGGGTGAAACTCCGGAATATTCTGTTACCACGTTAATCAAAGGATAATTAATTCCGGGAAAATAATCCACGGGCATTTTATACAGGCTCCAGGCACCGGTAGCTATCAAAACAATGATAATGGCCAGAGAGTAAAAAGGACGCCTGACGAAATTTTCAAATGATTTTTTCATGTCTACGCTGATAAATTAGTCTGCCACATTCATTGTCTTGGTGAGATTGCCATAGAAAACCTCAAAAGCCCCTTTTGTTAACACCACCGTACCGTTTTTTAAACCATTTTTTATCTCCACCCAGCCTTTTCTGGTTTGCCCGGGTATGACGGAAATTCTTTGATAATGGTTGTTTATCAGCCCCATGACATAGAAATTATTTTCCTGTTGAATGATGGCCGCTTCGGGTACGGCAACAGCCTGATGCTTATTGGTAAGGAATGAAAAAGAAACATAATTACCACATTTCAGCAGATGATCAGGGTCTTGTATGGTGATCCATAACGTGTGGCCCCCGGTGGCGGGATTCACTGCTTTCTCAATATAGATGACCTTTCCCTTAAAAGTATTTTTCCCGATTTGAAGGGTGATATGTTTTCGTGGTAAAAGTGCCGGGTTCCCATAAAATGGTGCCACCAGTTTCACATGGTCATCATCCTGAAAAGTTCCGAGAAGTTGTCCGGCAACGGCATCTTCCCCCTGCGGTACCTGTAAATTATCAAGGTATCCGTCAAAAGGAGCTTTGTAACGGGTCATGGTCAAAAAATAGGATAATTCATACTGTGCATTGTTCAGGTTGTTTTGTGCATTTCGTAAATCGCTGGTCACTTTCTCAAATTCAATTCGTGAGAGGAAAGCTTGTTCGGCCAGTTTTTTTTTGGCTTCATAATACTGTTTGTAATACTGATATTGTGTTTGGGCTATAGCCAGCGTTTTCATCAGGTTCTCTTTTGTGAGGTCTATTTCCGGACCGTCCATGGTATAAATAACAGCCCCTTTTTTGATAAGGCCGGTAGTGTTGCTAAAATGGACGATACCATCGAACTTGGCTTCGAGGTCCAAAGTTTTAACGGCCCGAATGGTACCGAAACCTTTTATTTCATCGTAAAACGTATGCAGGGTCGCCGTAGCTGTTTGGGTTTTTACATGAGCTGCCTTTCCGGATAGTTTGCCGGTGTTTCGGCATGCCGGCAGAAATGCCATGATCAGCAATAGTGCGGGCAGCCATCTACAATTGTTTTTTTGTATAAAACTTCTTGTCATTTTATTTTTTTTACTGATTTTACCGTATTAGAACAAAATTATAGGGAAAATCTAAAGGAATTTTAAAGACACAAAAATTCACGACAGGGCACCTATGCGCAGAGAAAAAGCTTGTTTTCTCCCAAAAATTCATGTATTTTATGGAGTGATAATCCAAAAAATAACCGTGATTTTTGGAGTTTTAGTCCAAAAAACTTATCTTTGCAAAAGCAAAATGAAAATTTACAGAACATATCAGGATTTGGGCCGTTATCTGAAACCTGAAAAAGTACTGGTAATTCTTGGCCCGCGGCAGGTGGGAAAGACCACTTTGCTGGAAGGCTTTTTAAAAAAAACTTCCCTGAAAACAAAAAAGGTAACCGGTGATGACCTTGCAGTTCATTCGGTATTGGGTTCGCGGTCGTTAAAAGAAATCAGGTCTTTTGTGGAAGGATATGAATTGATAGCCATCGATGAAGCGCAAAAGATACCCCATATCGGTCTTGGCATGAAGCTTATGGTCGATCACATTCCCGGTATTCAGGTGATTGCCACCGGTTCCTCTTCTTTTGAACTGGCTGGCCAGGTGGGCGAGCCCCTTACGGGAAGGAAAACGACTTTGATGCTTTATCCGGTGGCACAAATGGAAATGGCCCGTCACCTGAATCGGTTTGAACTGAAAGAAAGCCTGGAAGAATTTTTGGTTTACGGAGCCTATCCCGCCGTCATTACAGCCGGAACCAGGGACGAAAAAGCCCGGCTCCTGCGGGAACTGACCGGCGCTTACCTGTTCAAAGATATTCTTGAATTTGAAAGGATTAAAAGCCCGCAGCTTCTGCTGGACCTGCTCCGCCTGCTGGCTTTTCAAACCGGTAGCGAAGTTTCGGTCAACGAATTATCGCAGAACCTGAAAGTGGACAACAAAACGGTAAAACGTTACCTCGAATTATTGGAAAAGTCGTTTATTATATTTTCGCTCAGGGGATTTAGCCGGAACCTGCGGAAGGAAATTTCCAAAAAAGCAAAATATTATTTTTATGATACCGGCATTTTGAATGCGGTTATAGCCAATTTTAACCCGTTGAGCCACAGAAATGATGCAGGCCGGCTGTGGGAAAATTTCCTGGTGATGGAGCGTTTAAAAAAACAGGCTTATACTTCCCTTTTTGCTAACAATTTCTTTTGGCGTACCTGGTCGGGGAAAGAGGTGGATTTCGTGGAAGAACGCGGCGGAAAGCTTTTCGGATATGAATTTAAATGGGGGGCTAAAAACAGCCGCCCGCCCCGCCTGTGGTTGGATACTTATCCCGAAGCTTCCTGGAAAGTGGTTGACCGCAGCAATTATCTTGATTTTATCCTCTGATTCTTTTCTTCCTTTTTGTACAGCTTCGTTTACCTCCCGACCCCCTCGCGGGTAACCGTAAAACAGTGCCGGTTTTCCGCAAAGGCATAGCGAAGGTGCAAGTGGTGTGTGTCGCAAATGCGTTTGGCAATGGCCAGTCCGAGTCCCAGGCCTTTTGACCCTTTTTTCACAAAACGGTTGAAAATTTCCTTTTCATCCAACGGTTCCGGAATTCCGGGGTTGCATACTTCCAAAAGGTTTTCTGAAATGGTAATCCGGATTTCCCCGCCTTTCCTGTTGTGTTTTATGGCATTGGAAAGCAGGTTATTGATGAGAATATCTACCAGCACTTTGTGCATTTTTACCTGAAAAATTCCTTTTATGACAAGGTTGGCATGCAGTCCGGCACTTTTGATGAGCGGTTGAAATGCTTCGAGCCTAAGGGGTATTACATCGTTCAGCACCGTATTTTCGGCCTCAAATTGCCCGTTCTCAATTTTTGTCAGCAAAAGCAGGTGGCTGTTAAGCGAAGATAACCGCCGGGCGGCTTCGTAAGCCTGATATATTTTTGTCAGTTCCTTTTCGGGAAGGTTCTGCTGAAGGATTTCTTCGAGGTTCATCAATATTACCGACAGGGGGGTTTGAATTTCGTGGGAAGCGTTTTCGGTAAACTCTTTCAGGCTTAGATAATCAGCACGCACTTTTTCGGTAAGACCGGAAACCGCTTTGTTGAGCTCATCAAACTCGGTAATGCCTGTTTGGTGCAGGAATACCTTCCGGTTTTCTTTCAATGAAAACTTTTTTAAAATAGCCAGGTTTTGATAAAAGGGAAGCCATACCGTAGCAGTGGTTTTTTTATTGATAAAATAAAGTGTTCCGACCAGCAGCAGGAAAATGACGGCGATACTCAGGAAGATACTGGAAACAATGTCCTTTTTTTCTACGGCCAGCGCCCTTATGATAATGTGGTAGTTCTGACCGTTGATTTTCCGAAAGGTGTTCAGTTCTTTGAAAACTTCGTTTTCTTTTTCCACAGGGTCAAAAATGGTGGTGTCTTTTACATAGGCAGGGCCTGTTTTTGAAGTGGGTTTTACTTCGATCAGCGGATAAAGGTGCGGGACCGTTTCGTGCTTTCCCAGCTCATGTACAATACGGGTTTCGCTGGCATGCAACCCCTCCAGGATTTCCCGCGAAGCAATGTTGTTGATGAGAAAATAAAAAATGACGAGGCCTACCAGCAGCACAATAGCCGAGCTGATCAAATAACGCTGGTTTATTTTATGAAGCAGTTTCATTCGGTTTCTAATTTATAACCAACACCATATACTGTTTTTATGTAATCGTTGCCCCCTGCTTTCCTGATTTTTTTCCGCAGGTTGTTCAGGTGGGTATATACGAAATCGAACCTGTCGGCCATGTCCATATAATCGCCCCACAGGTGTTCGGCAATAGATTGTCGCGTGAGCACCCTGTTTTTGTTGGTCAGAAAATAAAGCAGCAGTTCGTATTCTTTTGGGGTTAATTCCAGCTTTTTATGGTGTATAAAAACTTCCCTTTTTTCGGGCAACAACCTGAATTCGGCAAAAGTCAGTTCTTTTGTTCCGTTAAATTTTCTTCTGCGCAATACGGCTCTGATCCTCGAGTTCAGTTCAGACAGGTGAAACGGTTTGGTAATGTAATCATCGGCACCGAGATCGAGTCCTCTTATCTTGTCGTCTAACGAATTACGTGCAGAAACAACCAGAATGCCCGTGTTGTTTTCCAGGGTTTTGATAGTACTCAATAAGTCCAGTCCGTTGCCATCGGGCAGGGTAATATCCAGGATGATAATATCGTATTCGAAAGCAGCCAGTTTGTCTTCGGCAACAAAGTAGGAATCTGCCGTTTCACATACGAAATCTTGTTTTTGCAGGAAAGCGGCCATGGTTTCCCGTAAACTTTTTTCATCCTCTACAATTAAAACCTTCATTCCAGAGTGTGTTTTCCACAAAGATAACGGATAAATTCTAAAGAAAATCTGAAGAGGGAAGATCCTGTGGGCTCATTCGGATTTGAAATCCGAATGTCTGGGGATCAAGGATTTAAAATCCGAAAAAGTGAAAATCAGATGAAAAATCTTAGAATTCTTTTACTCTCAGGTTGTTCGCCTGAATGCCCCC
>JALUYM010000300.1 GCA_027018745.1 Bacteroidales bacterium
GAAAATAACCGGATTTGTTGCCGGCGAGGAAAACATTACCGAAGAAAAACGCAACTATCTCATACAAAAAATACAATTTAACATTGCCCACAGCATGGTTACTTCGCCCACATTAGAAGAGCTGTTTAAACAAATCAAAAACGAGCTGAACAAAGTTTTATATGCCAAAAATCTTTTCATTGCCTTCCCCGATCCTAAAACAAACAGTCTTACAGTAAAATTCGGCGATGACGAAAAAGAATATGTAAATCGCATTCCAGCTGAAAGATCCTTGTCGGGCAAAGTTATCAAAGCACGGAAACCCTTACTTTTCACAAAAAAAGAAATAAAACAGCTTGCCGATAAAGGAGAAATAGAATTGGTCGGGAAAAGGGCGGAATTATGGTTGGGTGCCCCGCTCATTATCAAAGACAAGGTATTGGGTGTCATCAGCGTTCAAAGTTATGACAACTCAAAAGCTTATGATGAAAAAGATAAAAAAATCATGGGCACCATCAGCAATCAAATCAGCCTGTATATCGAGCAAAAACAAACCGAAGAGTTTAACCAGAAACTTTCCAAAGCCACCGAACAAAGTCCCGCCACCATTGTCATAACCGACATCGAAGGCACTATTGAATACGTCAACCCGAAATTTACCGAAGTTGCCGGTTATTCTTTCGAAGAAGCTATCGGACAAAACCCGAAGATACTCAAATCGGGAGAGCACGATCAGGCTTTCTACAAAAACTTATGGGACACTGTATTGTCCGGAAAAGAATGGAAAGGAGAATTCCATAACAAAAAGAAAAACGGAGACCTTTTCTGGGAAAATGCACGGATATCCCCTATTTTTGATGAAGCAGGGAAGATCACCCATCTGCTGGCTGTTAAAGAAGATATTACCGAAAAGAAAAAAATGCTGGATGATTTGGTAACCGCCAAAGAAAAAGCCCAGGAAAGCGACCGGCTTAAATCTGCCTTTCTGCAAAACATGTCGCACGAAATACGTACCCCGCTCAACGGCATCCTTGGCTTTGCCGATTTACTTTACAACAACAATCCCAACATAAACGAAACAAAAACTTATGCCGGCTATATCATTGCCAGCGGGAACAGACTACTGTCGCTCATCAACAATATTCTGGACATTTCACGCATTGAAACGGGCAGTGTTTCCATAAACAAAAAACCTTTTTCGGTAAACAAGCTCATGAAAGAAGTCTTGCATTTGTTTGAGGCTGAGGCAAAGAAAAAAAATATTTCTTTTCAGGCCCATCTTTTTTTTAAAGATGAAGAGAGTATGCTTCTGTCCGACGAAAATAAAATTAACCAGATACTTGTGAACCTGATTGGAAATGCTTTTAAATTTACCCGTACCGGCAGTATCGATTTCGGTTATAAAATTTCAGGAAATGACTTACTTTTCTGGGTAGCCGATACAGGCAGGGGCATAGCCCCAGAACACCAGGAACGCATTTTTGAAAGGTTTTACCAGGCCGACATGTCTATTTCAAGGGATTTTGAAGGCGCCGGACTGGGCCTGCCCATCAGTAAAGGCCTGATCGAACTTCTCGGCGGCAAAATGTGGCTCGAATCAAAAGTTGGAAAAGGGACAACATTTTATTTTACAATACCTTACATTATTTCTGATAAGTACGGGAACCGGCGATCTGCCAATGACGATGCTGTAACTTTTTCCCTGCACAAAAAGAAACCGGTGATCCTTATTGTTGAAGATGATGAAACCAGTGCATTTTATCTAAAGACAGTTCTTTTAAAAGAAAACTTTGAAATATTGCGTGTTACAACCGGAAAGGAAGCCATAGAGACCTGCCTGCACCATCCGGAAATTGCATTGGTTTTGATGGATATTAAATTACCCGGAATGAACGGGTTGGATGCAACAAAAAAAATCAAGGCCCTGCGCCCCGGCCTCCCGGTCATCATCCAGACAGCACACGCTTTTACAATAGACCGACAAGAAGCATTCCGTGCCGGATGTGATGATTTCATCATCAAACCCATAACCAAAAACAACCTTTTGAAAAAAATTGCCGACCAACTTGGGCAAAGATGATGAAACAATAATTATGGCCGTTGTTATTTAACGGGTAAAGGCATTTTATGCATTCGGTAATATTTCCACCACATCATCAGCCTTTTCAAAGATGAGTTGTACCATTTCCTGCCAGCGCCGGGGAAAGTCAGCTTTTGAAGCTGCTGTTGCCTGCGGTCCTATGGCCGACATAAGAATGGACCGGGGATCAGTTACCTTTCCCGGACGATAATTGAGTTTCACCGACGCACCGGTATCCAGCCGGGTAAAGCGCACATCGGCATCCATTTCCACACCAAACACAAGCAGGTTACGACGGCCAAACCGTCCCTGCTGTATTCCGCTAAAGCCCAGTTGCCCGTATGCAGCACCTGTAATATTGGCCATTACACTGCCGGTAACTCCGGCATTATCTGTTTCGGGATTTTTCTTCAGTTCCACCCGGATATGCCCGCGCCAGGGCAACCCGGAACCATACAGGGCTTTTAATGCTTTTTGGGTCATAATATAAGCTCCGGCAACCACGCCACAACTGTGGCCGGCCATTTTTACAACATCTGCATAACTAAATTCAAGTATGCCTTTTTCGCTTGCGCCTAAAAACTCAGCCAATTCGTCGTATGTTACAATGGATTCAATCTTATCAAAAAAAGAAGGAAAATGCATGATTTTTTTCTTAAGGTTTAAAAATATTTTTGTAAAGATATCACTCTACAACCCTGAGGCAAGTACATCAACTATGTGTGCCACCTTAATAGGAAGTTTGTGTTTTTTAATATAACCATATTGGTGCATAAGGCAGGAAGAATCGGTGGAAACGATGTATTCGGCTCCCGTTTCCAGGGCGTTTTGCACTTTTTGTTCGGCCATGGCCGTACTGACAGGCTCGAATTTTACTGAAAAAGTACCGCCAAAGCCACAACAGGTATGGGTATCCTTCATTTCTATCAGTTCCAGGCCTTTCACATTTTTCAGCAAAGTCCGGGGTTCATCGGTTAAGCCATACTCCCGCAGGGCGGCACAGGAATCGTGATAAGTAATTTTATGCTCAAATACAGAACCGAAATCGGTTTTGTGCAGCACATTCACCAGAAAATCTGTAATTTCGAAAATTTTCTGTGTCAGCCGTTTATATTCAAGATGATAAGCGGAATTATGAAAAAGCTCATGATAATTGTTTTTGATATAGCCGATACAACTGGCCGAAGGCCCCACAATTGGTCTGTCCGAAGCAAAATCATTCATAAATTTTATACCCATTTTTTTTGCCTCATCCCAAAAACCACTATTAAAAGCCATTTGTCCGCAACAGGTCTGATTGGGATTGTAATGCACTTTTAAACCGGCTTTTTCAAGCACTTTTACCATATTAAAACCAGTTTGGGGATACACCTGATCAATAAAACAGGGAATAAAAATGTCAACGTCTGTTATTTCCTTTCTTTTCGTTGTCATGCTGTCAAAATATCAATCATTTTTTGTTGTCAAAGTAAAAATACCGGTTTTTTCCAATTCGTCCCAAAATCCCGGATAAGATTTTCTTACCACCTCGGGGTTTTTTATGGTTACCTGACCAAGTTTCATGGCCAGCGGCGCCAGGCTCATTGCCATGCGGTGGTCGCCATGACTGTTAAAAACCGGAGCTGTCCCGGGTCTTTCTCCGGGAACCAACCGGTATAGCCGATCCATTTGAATGATTTTCGCACCTATTTTTCCCAATTCTTTTTGCATGCTCAGAATACGGTCTGATTCTTTAATGCGTAAATGTTCAATGCCCCGAAAAACACCTTCTACCCGCAAGCCTGCACAGGCCGCCATAACTGAAGGGACAATGTCGGGGGCATTGGTGAAATCAAAATCTATGGTTTTAGCCACCTTCCCGGTATAGCTGATAAAAAGGCCCTCTTCGGTAAAATGAGATTGTACGCCGAGCTGTTCAAACACTTCTGTCAAAAAACGATCGCCCTGCACACTGTTTTCGGTCAGTCCGGGAAGTAATGCCTGTGCCCCTGCCTGAAAAGCTACCATTTCATACCAAAAAGCGGCAGCACTCCAGTCAGGCTCTATTCTTGTTTTTTTTACATCGTAACGGCCCTCAGGCACATGTACTTCGTTGTTGGAAAACGAAACCTGTGCACCAAAATTCTGCATAAGTGTTGCCGTCATGTGAATATAAGCTGCAGAAACAGGTTTTGATGTTAGTCGAATAGTAAGCCCGCCTGACAAATAAGGGGCAATCAGCATAAGTGCCGATACAAATTGTGAGCTGGAAGAAGCATTCAGGTCTACCACTCCGCCTTTGATTTTTTTCCCATGAATAATCAAAGGGGGAAAACCTTCTTTATCGGAATAGCGTATATCGGCACCAAGTGTGCGCAGGGCATCGACCAGCGCCCCCACAGGACGTTGTCGCATACGTTCACCTCCCGTAATCAACCAGCGGCCTTCCCGTTGTGAAAGAAAAGCAACCAGAAACCGAAAAACAGTTCCTGCATTGTGTGTATCGAGCGAGAGTGGAATTTCCGAACCCGCACAGGTCCTGATAAAACTCAGGTAAAGCCGCATCATGTAAGTATCCTCAGCTTCTGAAAGATTATCGAAAAGGACTTTGCTTTTTCCCAGTGCCCGCATAACCAGTAAACGGTTACTAATACTTTTGGAAGCCGGCAGGTGATATGTCCCGAACAACACATTTTTATTATAACTAACTTGCATCATATCATTATCTCATTGGTTTCTCAAATAAAACAAGAGGCTTTTTTCCACCTCTTCCTCCGGTATTTCCACATCCGGTACGGCCTTGCCCAATTTATGAAGAAGGGTAAAACGAAATTTCCCCGCTCTGTTTTTCTTATCTTGCTGCATCAACTGCATAATAGCCGGAATATCTTTATCAGAAAAGACAAGACGGGGAAAATTCCGGTCGATCATACGGTAAATCATATCGGAAGCAACACATTCCAAGCCAGGTCGTTGAGAAGAAATCCACGTAGCACAGATCATTCCTGCAGCTACAGCATCACCATGGGAAGCAGGTGTATCGGTGCCCATAAAAAATGTTTCGAGGGCATGGCCCACCGTATGACCGAAATTCAATAACTTCCGCAAACCGGTTTCATACTTGTCTTCTTCCACAATCTGAATCTTGTCACGGACAGCGAGGGAAATCATCGCGGGCAAATCTTCCTTCATTTCATTAAAATGCCGCATGTGCATCATTTCCCACAATGGAATATCGCCGATAAAAGCATATTTTAGCAATTCGGCAAAACCCGAACGCAGCATTTCCTCATTCAAGGTATCCAGAAAAACCGGATCAATCATCACGGCTTTGGGTTCGGCAAAAAGGCCAACCTGGTTTTTATAATTTTCAAAATCGATACCCGTTTTGAAACCGATGGCAGCATCCACCTGTCCCAGCAAAGTAGTAGGCACCTGAATAAAATCTATTCCCCTTTTAAATGTAGCTGCAGCAAAACCTCCCATGTCAGTTATTACGCCACCGCCCAAATTGATCAGTAAATCACCCCTTTCAGCCAGAAACCGGGTAAGTTGTTGCCAAATATAGGAGGTGGTCCGGATATCCTTGTTTTCCTCACCGCTTTTTATCCTGATGATGCCCGTTACAGTAAGGTGGGGCAACTTTTTCAAAAACAGGGGAAGGCAGAATTTTTCTGTATTTTCATCCACCAACACAAAAATTTTTGTATAACCTGAAAAATATGCGGCAGACTGCTCTAATGCCCCATGCCCCTGCAGGTGGGGAACAGATTTCAAATGCAATAAAACCACTTCGTTCGGCATGGCACAAAGATAAGGTTTTTCATATTGTAACCTACGGTGGAAAATGGGATAATAAAAGAAATCAAAAAGGAAAAACAACCGTTGGCCTCCTCAGTCAAAGGCAAACTCAAACCTTTCATTTCTTCTGTCAATTTCTCTTTTTGGGTTTTTGTTTACTGTTGCCCGTTGTTTTTGTCTGTTTCTTTTCCTCGCGTTTTACTTCGCGCTGCTGTTTGTTATTAAAACCAATGGTTGACAGGATACCGCTCAGGTTACTTTTCCACAAGAAATTGATAAACGACTTTTGAGGGACACGTTTGTAATACACTACCCCTTTTTTAACATGGCCCAGAAACGGTGGATTATTGCTGTTTATCATAATATTATTCATCAAAAAATTGGCAAAAGGGCTAAAAATGCTTTTACTCTTTTGTGATTTTTTTCGACTGTACAACCTGATTTTCAAATTATTATATAAAAAATCAACATTTCCGCGGGCATAAACATTATTACCGGTGATCATGGGGACATGCAGGCTGGCCCTGCCCGAAATAATGGAAAGGCCCAAAACATTTTCCGTTAGCGGGTTAAACTGTGTCAGATCCAGTTTTCCGGCTTCAGCCGAAAACCACCACTGTTCGTGCGGGGCATAATAAGGCATCACCAAAGTAAAATCGAGATTTGCCTGCTTCATCAATCTTCCGGAACCCTTGAACTGAAGAACAAGGTTGGAATCACCGGGCATCAAATGGTTGGTCAGGTTTTGTGCGAGCACGTTAAAATTGTCAATAAAGAAAATACCAGGATATTTCGATTTTTTCTCATACTCAAAATAAGATATCAGGCTGTTTTTAAGCTGAACACTGTCCAGCCTGAACGGATACGGGATACTGCGCAAAAAATCGAGGGGCATCGGACTCACCACATCCCGTCGCCGGTAATGCATGTCTCTTTCAAAGCGAAGACTCAGATTGTTCAGTTGAAGATCTCCAAAATGGATAAACTGTCCGTTGAGCAAATCATTGGGATGAAAATGATCTAAAATGATATTTTTTCCGTAAAGGGTAATCCGGTCGGTCTGAACGCCTGCCCTGGCAAAAAATTCTTTCCGGTCAAACCTTGGGGTTATCGTAATCGAGTCAAATCTTACCCGTCTGTCAGGAAGGTCCAGCAAAATGTCGCGGGTACGAAATGTGTACATGCTGTCGCCACTGATAACCGGCCTGTTATGGAGATTGATGGACAAAGTACCAAAAAGTGCCCCGGAAACACCGGGTTTTACAGGCTTGCCCAATTGAATATCAGAAACCCGTGCATTCAGTTGAACAAAATTTACCAACTTTCTCATATGATCGTACTGGTAACTCAGGTTCACATTGCTGAAAATGCTGCTGTCCACATGAATACTGCTGAAAATTTGAGTATAGCGATTAAAGAAATTATTGTTCAAAAAAGTCAGGGACCTTTTCCTTTTGACACTGTCATTATTGATGATATTGACCCATAATCCCGGAACAGTCCAGTTTTTTATATCCAGCGACAGCTTTTTGCCCGAACGCAGGTTAATGCCGTTCCATGTCAGATTATCCGCCAAAAAATAGTTGTAAACGTTATTCGGAAGAGGCCGGGTAAGGACTGAAGAAAAATTCGTACCGATAATATTTTTCACATAAGCTCTGTTTTCAGCCGACTGAACGGCAATCCGGTCAGCAACCATTTTAAATTTTCGATCCAGGTCAGAATATACGAGGCGGTCGAGACTTAAATCCCAACGATTGATAAGGTTAAGTCCGGATTTTTTATATATCTCAGAAAAACGCATATTGGGGTGATAAAGCAGGTTTAAATTGACAATTTGCACCTTTTTTGTATTTCCCGCTTTCCCCATTCCTATGTCCAGTCGTACATGGCTAAATTGCAAACTGTCATAAACAAAATGCCAGTGGTTCTTTCTAAAAAATGAATTACGAATAGAATCAACAAGTTGCATTTTACCATGCAAACGGCTCACCAGGACTTTACCAAAAATAAGGCTGTCGCTTTTCATAAGTGTCCCGTAATCAACTGACCCGAAAGAAAGGAGAGGAACATCAATGTGCAACTTCAAACGGGCCCCGGCTAACTGGTTAAGTAAAACATGATGAACCAACAATGTCCCCGCCCCGCTGTTCATATTAACCACATCGGTTTTGGCCGTCAGGAGGTTGTCGCGGATAAAGGTCTTTTGCAATTTGGCTTCCCAGCTTTGCGGGTTAGATATTAAACGGAGGGAATCATATCCCATTTTAAAACCATGTAACCTCAAGGCAAAACGGCTGTTGATTTCAAATACTTTCCCCGGTTTCCTGGAAGTCAACGAGAAACTGCTTTTGCGGAAACGAACATACCCAATGTTTGTTTTAAAAGGCAAGCTGACAAAACTGTTCCAGTGTTTGGCAGAAATTGCAACAGAATGCTGCAGGCTGTCCTGCCTGAAAACATGTAAAACAACTTTGTAAAAATAAGCGCTGTTGGCAACAAGAGCATGATGGAAAACCAATGGATTAAGACGGAGATGGGATAATGTCAGATGGCTTACACGTAAGGAATCGTACCTGGAAGAGCCATATCGGGCAAACAAAAAGCGGATTATTTTGAAAGTATTTTTGTCCCAGGCCATTCGTCCGGTTTTCAACATTTCATGCTTGTCAGCCAATCTGAACCTGCTGCTGTCAGTGTTGAACGAAAAAGTACGGAAACAAATACCGGCATGCGGCCCGGTCAATTTTGTATTTTGCACACTGTCGGCGAACAAATTCATCCCCTTCACGTCAATTTGCAAGTTATGGTTAATACGAACGGCGAGATTGCCATTTTTAATATTGATCTCTCTGATCTTAAGCGGCTTTAATAATACCGGAACAGCGAAAGAAAGGGAACGGCACAGGCTGTCTTTTCTAAAATTGAGGTTCGGAGACATCAGGTTTACCGAAAGCAACTGTCTTTGTCCTTTTTGCAACCTTTTACCGGACAAATAGTTTACGGAAAGTTGTTTTGTTTTAAACACCGAGATTACCGAAGTGTCTGTTTTACAATAGGTTTTAAGCAGTAAATTATTCATCATCAAGTGCTCCTTACGTGAATCATAGAATGCTTTTCCACTGTGTATCCTTATCCGGCCCTTTTTTCCACCGAAGGAAAATTCCTGGCAGGAAGTAAGCAGGGTACCAAAATGCAATGCCTTCAATGGTTCGTTCAGGATTTGTTTGTCGGCCCAGATGTTCCGCAATTCAATATTCAGCCTTTTGACCTTCAATAAAGTATCCCGTTTGCCAAGCTGGTAAATCAACAAATGATTCAGGTCCAAAGTATCTAACGCCAAAATATGGTAAGAAGCAAAAAACTTTTTCACAAGCCGGGAGGTTGATTTCTTTTGCTGTTTTTCCTCATTGGTTCTGAAAACCAGCTTAGCTCCCACCATTTTAATTTCATTCAGGTGCAAGGTGGGTTTCCCGGTCTTTTTTGGTTGGACAATGTTTAACCCGCCGACTCTTGTCCAGCGCAAATAAATCCGGGTCAACGGAGGTTTTTTCGGATTTTTGTCCAACACATCCACACGCAATCCGTTCAGGAACAATTTCTTATTTTGAGAAGAATAAAATGCCGAGTCAAAAGCAACATCCACCCTTTCCGGAGCAGAATACCGGCGAAAGTTCCTGACAGCCAGATCAAGACGCTTAAATGTAAGTGGATGGAGAGGGCCGTGTGCAGACCCGATTGTTCCCATATTTTCAATAGATAGAAAATAATGGGCGCTGCCGTAAACACCAGAACCTTTGTTCCCGTTAATTTCAATCTTCCCGAATTTAATCTGTGAACGATGAATAAGAAACCGTACTTTCAACTTGGTTATTTCGTGATCCTGCATTACTTTAATCAGCAAAGCAGGATCAAAGCCGGCTCTTTTTGGTTTTCCTTTCTGTCTGGTCTGTTCCAGTGAAAATTCAGGTTTCTGTATAACGAGATCGTCAATTATGAACTGTTGGCGCCACAAAATATCCCATAATGAAATATTGACCAGGGCAAGGCTATGAA
>JALUYM010000301.1 GCA_027018745.1 Bacteroidales bacterium
GTGTTTTTTCGGCGGCTTTTTTTCTTTTTCAGGTTCCATAAGCGGCGGGGGTGTAATTCCTTTTTCCCGACAGTAGGCGGAAATGATATTTAATATCTCTTCTCCAAACTGTTCAACCTTTTTTTTGCCCATACCGTGTATGCTTTTCAGTGCTGCGGTGGTGGAAGGCAGTCCCTCTGCCAATGCCCGCATGGTTTTCAACGGTAATACCATGTAAAACTGCATACCCGTTTCTGCTGCTTTGGAATTGCGCCAGTACTTGAGCTGTTCGAACAGCCCGGGGTGGGAAAGGGTGGCGTCAGCAGCCGAAGTTTTTCTCATCTTGCCCCGCTTTTTAATATTTTCTTGTATAGAGGCTTCTGCCTGTATTTTCAGGAAATCTTTTACCACAAAACCTTCACGGCAGGATTCCAGACATGTTGTTTTGAAAACTGATTCCCGGACCAGGTTTTCCAGGGCATTTTTTAGTTTTTTACGAACCGTTTTGTTATCTGTTTCAATATTTATTTCCTGTAATGGATTAACTGCCAGGTTGTTCATTTTTTCGGAAAAATATTGTGCGGCTTTTTTCAGACGTTCCTGTATGGTGTCATTTTCTTCCACCTGGTCATTTTCGACGAACAAACGGGTGAGCTGCTTTTGAAATTTTTCTGCCACATCGGTGATGGCTGTTTGAACTTGCCGGGATATTTTGTGAAATTGTTCCGAAACATTTCCTTGCAGGCTGTTTTCGTGTTCATGGGATAACTTGACAGCATAGTAAAGTTGCCGTTGCAGAACATCAAAATTAAAAAGTTTGATGACAAGCTGTTGTTCATACACTTTACGCGAGGCTTCCAGCTCTTCCATGCCGGGTTGGTTTTTTTCAAAATCTTTGGTAAACCGGTCGATGGTTTGGTCGTACTTGATACTGCTTTCGAGCACCGGTGTGCTGAGCACCAGTCCTTCCAGTGATTTGCAGCGGCTGAGCGCCACATAAACCTGTCCGTGTGCAAAAGCTTCCTGTGCATCTATGACGGCTTTTTCAAAAGTAAGTCCCTGGCTTTTGTGGATGGTAATGGCCCAGGCAGGTTTCAGCGGAAGCTGTGAAAAGGTACCTTCCACAGTTTCCTTAATTTCTTTGGTTTCGTAGTCCAGGGTGTATTTGGTTTTTTCCCACTCCAGGGGCTTTACCTCGATGGCCTCTGCATCTCCTTCACAAAGCACTTCCACATTGTCATCGCTCACTTCCACTACCTTTCCGATTTTCCCGTTATAAAAAAGTTTGTCTGGTCCGGGATCGTTTTTTACAAACATTACCTGGGCACCTTTTTTCAGGATAAGTTTCACATCGGTGGGGTAGGTATATTCCGGGAAATTTCCCCAAACGGTCGCTTCGAAAGTGTAAGCTTTTCCTTTTAGCCTGGCCAGTCTTGACTCATTGATCTGCCGGGCTTTGTAATTGTGGGTGGTAAGGATGATATACCCGGCATTGTCGGCATTGAAGTTGGGTTTGTACCTGCTTTTCAGTGTTTCAATAGTCGATTTGTCCGGTTTATTGTCCCGGATTTTATTGAGCAAATCCACAAAAGTTTTGTCTTTCTGACGGAAAACATGTTGCAGTTCAATGGTAACATAATCGGTTTTTTTCAGGGCCAGGCTGCTAAAAAAATAGGGTGTATCATAATAGTTTTTCAGCAGCTGC
>JALUYM010000302.1 GCA_027018745.1 Bacteroidales bacterium
ACTCCGGCATACTTTTGCATGGATAATTTTAACGATACGTTTTACAAGCATACTTCCATTTCCACATTCGATGATGTGAGCCTTGATCCCGTGAATGCTTACTGGAACGGTTCTGACCTGGCGGGAGGTTTTACCAGCGGGCATGCCTGGTTTTATAACAGTTACAATCAAAAATGGGAAAGCTGGAGCGGATTCTCCTATTCCAATGTGAAAAACGATACTACTCCGGGCTATACCAACCAGTATGCCGACATTGCCGATGGCGGGGTAAACGGCTCTGCCGGATACGGTGTGGCTTATGCTCCAACACCGGTTAGCGTGAAACTTGACAGTACGTTGGCAGGGAGTGTTTTGAAAGGCGTATTTATTACCAACTCTACCTATGCGGCACTCTCTATGGAAAACGGGGATGCGTATGCCAAAAAATTCGGAGGTCCTGACGGAACCGATCCCGACTGGTTCCTTCTGACAATAAAAGGTTATTACAAAGGAGCTTATACCGATTCTGTTAATTTCTACCTTGCTGATTTTCGTTCGAAGAATCCTGCTGATCATTATATTTTAAAATCCTGGGCATGGGTTGATCTGGAACCGCTCGGCGCTGTGGACAGCCTGACTTTTGAATTACACTCTAGCGACGTGGGGAAATATGGTATGAATACCCCGGCTTATTTCTGCCTGGATAACCTGAACGATATTACCAACGGGGTTCCTTCATTGCAGGACAGGACCAAGATGTTTGATGTAAAAATTTATCCGAATCCTGCCGTGGATATGTTTTATATTGAGGGAGTAAAAAATGCCAGGGTCAATATTTATGATATAAGCGGACGCCAGGTGTTTGAAACGAATGCAAGAAACAAAACTTTGAAGGTGAATGTCTCGGATTATCCAAAAGGTTTGTATTTGGTACGCATCCGTAAGGGTACAACAGTGGTAACCAAAAAGCTGATAAGAAATTAAAAACATGAAATTTAAAAAGTTGTTGTTTCTTTTTGTACTTGTACTTCCGGGTACAGTATTGGCGCAATTTGCCCCTGCAGCAGGGCAGCCGGGGACAACAGCTATTTATAAAGACAGCTCGGCCTTTGTAGGCTGGGCTGTTTCCTGTAAAGTAAAGCGTGGTTATATTAACATCGAAGACACAACAGAAACCTATTCCCATGGCGATACTACCTCAAACCGTGCTTTTTTCGGATCGCCCGCCAATGCCCTGGGAAAACCAGGTAGTTCTTCTGATGTGGTCAGCCTGGGCGATGGCGGCTCTGCAACCCTTACCTTTGCCCATCCCATAACCAATGGCCCGGGGCCTGATTTTGCTGTTTTCGAGAACGGTTTTAAAGAACAATCGGGAGGAGGGTATTACCTTGAACTGGCTTTTGTAGAGGTGAGTACCGATGGAAAACATTTTGTCCGGTTTCCATCGGTATCACTCACACAGGATACGGTGCAGATTGGCGGATTTGGTGTTTTGGACCCTGCAAAGATCCATAACCTCGCAGGAAAATATGTACTGAATTACGGAACCCCTTTTGATTTGAGCGATCTTGCCGACAGCAGCGGAATTGACATCGACAGCATTAATTATGTCCGGATAGTGGATGTGGTGGGAGATATTAACCCTGCTTATGCGCGGCACGACAGCCGCGGGAATATCATCAACGATCCGTGGCCAAC
>JALUYM010000303.1 GCA_027018745.1 Bacteroidales bacterium
ATTCCCGTTCAGGATATTGATCAGATAACCAAGTGAGTGTGTCGATGGTATAGGAAGGTTTGGGCATTTTAAATTCAATATTGGAAACTTTCAGCCTGGGTTGATATTCTACGGCTAAGCGTACCAAGGCAAGGCGGTGAAAGTCGGCCAGCATACCTGCTTTTTCTTTCAGGGGATTTTGCGGAGAAACCACCAACCATACCTCATCCAGATCAGTAAACTCGGCCATGTAGTTGGCAAGAATCAAATGACCCGAATGAATTGGATTGAACGAGCCAAACAATAAACCGGTTTTTTTGTTATGTTTCAATATCCTTTTTTTACTCCGTTTCAAAAAATAGATTATTGGCCGTTGGCCATAACCGGAAACTTCTTTACCCGGCCGTTTCATCCCAGGTTATTTTCTTATCAGGAATCTCCCGATTTAATCAGTAATTTTCCTTTGCTCAGGTTACGAAGGTAATTGATCAGTCCATCGGCAATATTGTCAAAACTGACACTTCCCTGGATTTTGGTTTGATATTTTTCTGTAATGAACAATTGTTGCATTTCAACGGAAACCTGTTCAAAAAAATCATCATCCATTTGTTCACGCCATTCTGGAAGATTAAATCCTGATACAATTTTATCGTGAAAAATCAGGTCCATGGGATTAAGCCCCGAAATGTCTTTTGTCGAAAGATTGCCGTACGACACCAGCTCGGCATCGGGTGGCATGGCATTAAATATCTGGCCTGCCAATGGTCCGCCCACCGCATCAAAAGCCAGCCGGGCATCCAATTGCCTGGCCAGGGAGGTAAGTTTGTTCATGAATTTCGGATCATTTTCCAGCAAAACATGTCCGGCCCCTTCCCTTTTCAATCGCTCTAATGTTTTCTCTTTACGTACAATATCAATCACATCAATATCCATATCGCGGGCCATTTGCCTGACAAAAGCCGCCACCTGGCCTCCTGCCGCATTTTGGATAATCGCCTGGTTGTTACGCAACAGGGCAATATCAAGCAGGCCACGTGCCGTAAAAGGGTTTATTGCAAAACAGGCTGCCTGGTCCATGTCCATTTTATCATCCAATACCACCAGCTTTTTGCGGTTTGACACCACATACTCCGACCAGCTTCCGCAATCTTCTTCCTGAATGAAAAAACTCACTTTTCTGTCAATAAGGTTCTCCGCCCCTTCTCCTGCCTCCACAACGATCCCGGAACCTTCAAATCCGGGGACAGCAGGAACTTTTTTCACAATGTTATAACCCCCCATCAAAAAAGCAATATCGGAAGGATTGCAGGGTGCGGCATGCACTTTTATTAAAACCTCATCTTTGCCAAGTTGCACAGGCAAATCGCATGTTTCAACGCGCAAACTTCGAAGCGCCCTGATTAAATTCTTGTTGTAAGCAGGCAATACAACTTTTTTCATTTTCTCAGTTTTAAATTCAATATAGGAAAATTTAGTTTTGGTTGATAAAATGCCGAACCATTTCAACGGCTTTCGGACGTGATTTCTTCAAATCATCATTTACCAGTACTTTATCAAATCGTTCTTCAAAAGTCAACTCATAAGCAGCACGTTCAAGCCGTTTGCGCAAGTTTTCGCCGCTTTCGGTGGAACGATGCCGTAATCTTTCTTCCAGAACAGCCAGCGACGGCGGCTTGACAAATACGGCCAAAGCTTTCTCGCCATACAATTTCTTTATGTTTAACCCTCCTTTCACATCTACATCAAAGATAACAGAATCACCTTTTTGCCTTATCTTCTCCACCTCTGAGCGCAGTGTTCCGTAAAACTGGTTTTCATATACTTCTTCCCATTCGACGAATGCGTTTTCTTTGATTTTTTGTTTAAATTCATCCACACTCATAAAATAGTAATCCACACCGTCTTTCTCTCCCGGGCGGGGTAAACGGCTTGTAGCAGAAACCGAGAATGTCAAATGAGGTACCTGTTCCATAACATAATGCACCAGTGTGGTTTTTCCAGAACCGGAAGGTGCAGAAAAAATAATCAGCTTTCCTTTTTTTTGCGAAGGTATCAAATCTATCATAAAATATTCAACATTTGTTCTTTAATTTTTTCCAGTTCGTCTTTCATCAACACCACCAGCTTTTGCATGTCGGCATCGTTCGATTTGGAACCCAGGGTATTGATCTCGCGCCCGATTTCCTGAAGGACAAAAGCCAGCTTTTTACCCACGGTATCTTCGGATTGCAACACCTCGAGAAAATAATCACAATGTTTTTTAAGACGAACTTTTTCTTCTGTAACATCCAGTTTTTCAAGATAATATATTAACTCTTGTTCTAATCTGTTTTTATCATATTGCACTTCGGGAAGAAGTTCATTTAAACTTTTTACCAGGCGTTCCTTGACCCGGCCGATGCGGGCTTTTTCATATTGATCAACATTGGAAAGAAGCATTAGGATGGTGGCAATACGCTGGCGAAAATCTTTTTCCAGCACAGCACCTTCGTGTGCCCTGAAGGCAGAAACTTTTTCCACGGCTTCCTTCACGGCAAGAAGAAAGACATTCCATTCTTCATCCGAAAGAGGTTTCTCATCGGCAGCAAAAACATCCGGAAAACGGGAAACCAAAGCAAGATAATCTTCCCTGTCAGCTGTCCCGATTTCTTCAGCAAACGATCTGAGTTGTGAATAATAATGGCGTGCCAACGTTTTGTTGAGGACAGGGCCCGTTTCCTTTCCCTGTTGTTCAACGGAAACAGAAAAGTCTATCTTTCCTCTCTGAAGCTGTTCACGCAACATGGTCCTGAGCTCAATCTCTTTTTCCCTGAATGAAGGAGGAATACGCATATTCATATCAAGCTGTTTGCTGTTCAAAGTACGAACCTCCACCACCCATTTCTGTTGCCGGATTACTACTACGGACTTGCCATAGCCGGTCATAGATTTAATCATAATACTGTATTTACAGGCAAAGATAAACGAATATCATTAACATATGCCATGGTCAGGTAACAGCAAAAAAAGGTTGTGGTCAAAAGATCCCCTGTTTACATTTTCCGAAAATCAAATTATCGGTTATCTCAAATAAAATGATACCTTTGTATGACAGATTATAAAATTAATTCTTTAAACTGTTACCAACGAAAATAATGATTCAATCTTGACAATTTCCATTTGACCAATGAAACAAAAAACACAAAATATAAAAAAGATTTTAGTACTAAGCCTGTCGTTTCTTTTATTTATTGCACTCTCTTCGTGTGGACGGGTAAAAGGAGTCTGGGAAGACAATATTCATTTGGCAAGAAAGTCGGTTACTTTTAACGCCCGCGGCGATTCTATTATCATCTCAACACTTGGTAGTTGGTGGTGGATAACTGATATTGGGATGGATAGTACTTATTATTATCATTTCAAGAATATTGACCAGTCCAAAGATTATTATTCTATTAAAGAAAACGGAATAGTTGTGGGCAGGCGTGGCAGAAGGGGGCTTTTTATCAAAGCAGGAGCTAACCCCCATCATGTCCAGAGGATTATCAGTGTTGGCCTGGAGGCAGGGGATTATTTTGATCGGGTTATTATTACACAATTAGGAAAATAGAGTGTACGGGACGCAAGGTCAAAGTTTTCGTATCAGCATAATTCCGTCCCGCACCGAAAGCATCACCTGTTCTGTACTACTGTCATTTTTTACCATTTCGTTGAATACCATGATACCCTGTGTTTCCTTGTCGGGTGACTTATTTTCTTCTACCACTTTACCACCCCAAAGTACATTATCGGCCAGTATAAAGCCGCCCTTACGAAGTTTTGGGAGCGAAAGTTTATAATAATCCGGATAATGATTTTTATCAGCATCGATAAAAATAAGGTCAAATGTTATATCCAAATCCGGTATTATTCTGAGGGCATCCCCTAAAATAAAACGGATTTTTTTCCCGTAAGGTGCTTGTTTAAAAAACCGGCGGGCAAAAGGCTCAATTTCTTCGTTGCTGTCAATAGTGTATAAAAGGCCATCATCGGACAATGCTTTGGCCATGGCCAAGGCAGAATACCCGGTAAATGTACCGATTTCAAGAATCCGTTTAGGACGCAACATGTACACCAGCATTTCCAAAAATTTACCTTCCACCTTTCCCGACAACATGTTGGGATAATAAGTTTTCAAATGGGTTTCCCGGTTTAACTGCCATAATAACGGATCTTCACCGGTGGTATATGCTTCTGTGTATTCTAAAATTTGACGGTTTATCATGATCTTAAATTTTTTAAATTCTTACCTCATTTAATATATGAACCGGTGTTTTTGATTTTTTTGCAAAGATACACAGGTTCATCGTTCATTTTCGGTATAATATTTTGCCACGCCCCTTCCGGAATATAACAACCCGGGAGCAACATTCCTCCCGGCCGGTGTATGGTTCTTCATAGTCTTCAGAGCCTCTTTCTCGGCTGCAATCGTTTGAAAAAATACATTTAGAATAAATCTAAATGTTAATTTTTCAAAAAATAGTTTGCATGCAAACTATTTTTAGTTTATTTTTGTACGCATGCGTAATAAATTAAAAACAAAATGAAATTAAACGAAACTATTGAGTTTTATATCAGGACGACTTCTCTGGCTTTGTCAAGAATGTATAATTCAAAAGCTGCCCAATATGGCATTACGCAAACCATTGGTTATATTCTTACCTATGTTTCCCGTGAAGGGACACCATCCACAAAACTGGCGCAGCTATTAGGGATGAAAAATTCGAGTCTTACCCGTTTGTTAAAAAAAATGGAAAGAGATGGTTGTATTTACCGCCAGGTTTCACCTGATGACAAGCGTGTTGTCAAGATTTTCCTGACAGAAAAAGGGATAGCCCGTAGAAAGATCGCCAAAAAAACAGTGCTGGATTTTAATCAGAAACTCCTAAGCCAGGTGAACGAAGAGGAAATGAAGATTTTTTTCAAGGTTTTTGATATTATCAAAAACCAAGTGGCAGTGGAGCTTGGTGAAGTTCAAATGGACAATAAAAGTAAAGTTAAACAAATAAACGATGAACAATTAGTTCATTAAATTTATAAACCTAATCTAAACATATTATGGTACGTAGAATAAAAAAAGTTGCAGTGTTGGGCTCAGGGGTAATGGGTTCCGGCATTGCCTGTCATTTTGCCAATATCGGTCTTGAGGTTTTGCTCATCGATATTGTCCCCCGGGAATTGAATGACGCCGAAAAAGCCAAAGGGCTGACGCTGAATGACAAAGTAGTCAGAAACAGAATTGTGAACAATTCGTTACAGGCTGCCCTCAAATCCAAACCCTCACCCATTTACAAAAAGTCTTTTGCCAAAAGGATCACCACCGGTAACTTCGATGATGACCTTGCCAGGATCAAAGACTACGACTGGGTAATTGAAGTGGTTGTGGAACGTCTCGACATTAAACAACAGGTTCTTGAAAAAGTAGACAAGTTAAGGAAACCCGGCACGCTGGTGTCTTCAAACACCTCCGGCATTTCTATTAACACCATGGCGGAAGGGAAAAGTGAAGATTTCCAGAAACATTTCTGTGGAACCCACTTTTTTAATCCCCCGCGTTATCTGCAACTTTTTGAAATTACCCCATCCAAATACACTGATCCGGAAGTTTTGTCTTTTCTGACGGACTATGCAGGACGCTTTTTGGGCAAAACGCCTGTCCTGGCCAAAGACACGCCGGCTTTCATTGCCAACAGGATTGGAACGTTTTCCATTATGGAGTTATTTAATAATGTGAAAAAATACGGGCTTACTATTCCTGAAATCGACAAACTTACGGGGCCCGTTATTGGCCGTGCCAAATCGGCTACTTTCAGGACTGCTGATGTGGTTGGCCTGGATACCCTGGTCCATGTCGCCGATTATATTCGTGAAACCACTAAAGATGAGGCCAATGATGCTTTTAAGGTTCCGGATTACCTGCAAAAAATGCTGGACAACAAATGGCTTGGCTCCAAAACAAAACAAGGGTTCTTTAAAAAAGTAGTAGAGGATGGAAAGAAAAAATTTCTCACCATCGATTTTGATACTTTGGAATATAAAGAAGATCCCCGCCCCAAGTTCTCAGTATTGGAAAAAACAAAAGGCATTGATGACCTGCACAAACGTTTTCCCGTTTTGTTAGCCGACAAAGGCAAAGCAGGTGATTTTTACCGTGCTTCATTTTACAGCCTGTTTCAGTTTACATCCAACCGTATTCCGGAAATTACCGAAGACATATACAAAGTTGATGATGCCATGAATGCCGGGTTCGGATGGAAAATAGGCCCGTTTGAAACATGGGATGCTTTGGGCGTAGCAGAAACAGTGAAAGCCATGGAAGAAGCCGGTAAAAAACCCGCCCAATGGGTTTATGATATGCTCGATGCCGGAAAAACAAGCTTCTTTACCGTGAAAAACGGCAGGAAATTCTATTACGACCTGAAAACCAAAGATTACAAAGAAATCCCCGGACAAGAGAACAAATTATCCCTTGCCCTGCTACGTGGTACCAACATCGTTTGGGAAAACAACGATGTCAGCATCTTCGACCTGGGCGACGGGGTATTGAATGTGGAATTCCATTCCAAGATGAATACCATTGGCCAGGGAACCCTGGAAGGACTGAACAAAGCCGTTGATATGGCCGAAGCCGATTATAAAGCGCTGGTTATTTCCAACGAAGGGGATAATTTCTCAGCCGGTGCCAACGTAGGTATGATTTATATGCTGGCTGTTGAGCAGGAATGGGAAGACCTGAACATGGCTGTTCAGTGGTTCCAGAAAACCACCATGCGGTTGCGTTACTCCTCAATCCCGGTGGTTGCTGCACCACACGGTATGGCACTTGGCGGCGGATGCGAGGTATGTATGCATAGCGACAAGGTGATAGCCCATGCCGAAACATACATGGGGCTTGTTGAATTTGGTGTTGGCCTGATCCCCGGTGGCGGCGGAACCAAAGAATTTGCACTGCGTCTGGGAGATGAATTGCGCCCCGGCGATATTCGTACCAATCAGTTCCTGAACCGTTACCTGAGTATCGGACAAGCCAAAGTTTCTACTTCGGCTTATGAAGCTTTCGATTTGGGTTACCTGCGCCCGGGAGTCGATGAAGTCATCGTCAGCCGTGCCCACCAGCTGGCCTATGCCAAAAAGGTAGCCATTGAAATGGCCGACAAAGGTTATTCGCAACCGGCCCCACGAAACGATATCAAGGTGTTGGGACGTGAAGCACTGGGAATGGTTTATGTAGGCTCTGACGGGTTTAAAACCGGTCACTACATGTCAGAACATGATGGTATAATTGCTGAAAAACTGGGTTATGTGATGGCTGGTGGTGAAATATCCCAGGCATTGACGGAAGTCTCAGAGCAGTACCTGCTCGATCTGGAAAGAAAGGCCTTTATGGAGCTTTGCATGACACGCAAAACATTGGAGCGTATCAACAGTTTAATTACCAAAGGTAAAATCCTCAGAAACTAAAAACAAATCATTTTTAAATCAGAAAATCTTAAAATCATGAATGCATATATAGTAGGTGGATATCGTTCGGCAATCGGCAAAGCCCCTCGGGGTACATTACGTTTTACCCGTCCCGATGATATTGCCGTCAAAGTCATCAGACATTTAATGAATGACTTTCCTCAAATTGAAAAATCAGAAATTGACGATATAGTCGTAGGAAATGCTTTTCCTGAGGCTGAAACGGGTATGAACATGGGCCGTTTACTTTCATTAATGTCTATGGATACCGTGGATGTACCCGGCTCAACCATCAACCGTTTTTGTTCTTCGGGAATTGAATCCATTGCCATTGCTTCGGCCAAGATCAGTGCCGGCATAGCCGATGTGATCATTGCCGGCGGGGCAGAAACCATGTCGATGATTAACATGGGCGGTTGGCGCATGGTCCCCAACCCGGATGCTTCCAAAACCAATCCAAACTGGTGGTTGAGCATGGGGCTTACCTCCGAAATGGTAGCCCGTGAATATAACCTGAAGCGGGAAGACCTGGATGAATTTGCTGCCAATTCTTATGCCAAAGCACTTAACGCCATTGACAAAGGTTACTTTAAAGACCAAATCGTTCCTTTTACGGTAAAAGAAAACTATTTTGAGGATGGCGTAATGAAAACCAGGGAAAAAATATTCGACACCGATGAAGGGCCGAGAAGGGGAACAACCGCTGAGGTTTTGGCCAAATTAAAACCCGCTTTTGCACCTGATGGCGTATCTACAGCCGGGAACTCTTCGCAAATGTCTGATGGCGCTGCTTTTGTTCTGGTAGTTTCCGAAAAAGCATTGAAACGTTACAACCTGACACCCATAGCACGTTTTGTAGATTATCAGGTAGCCGGTGTGGAACCATACAAAATGGGGGTTGGCCCCATGAAAGCTATCCCGAAAGTTTTGAAACACTCGGGAATGAAACTGGATGATATGGACCTGATCGAGCTGAACGAAGCTTTCGCCACCCAGTCGATGGTCGTAGTGAAAGAAGTAGGTATCAACCCGGATATACTGAATGTCAATGGCGGGGCCATAGCATTGGGACACCCGTTAGGATGTACAGGTGCCAAATTAACAGTCCAGATTTTGAACGAACTGAAACGCCGCAATAAAAAATACGGCATGGTAACCATGTGTATCGGAACAGGACAAGGTGCAGCCGGTATTTACGAAATGTTATAAAATGTTTTTGCACAACAGCTTTCGGGTTGTTGTGCATTTTTAAATTGAATTATTCAACTATCAAATTATAAAATTATGTCAGATAAGAAAGCATTGAAAGGCGGTGAGTTTTTGATCAAAGAAACCAGCGCCGCGGATATTTTTATCCCCGAAGAGTTTAATGAAGAACAAAGGATGATGGCACAGACCTGTAGCGATTTTACCGAGACACAGGTTTTGCCCAATGTGGAGAAGCTGGAACATCACGATAACGAACTGCTTACCAAATTACTGAAAGATGCAGGTGAATTGGGTTTGCTTGGAATTTCCATTCCCGAAGAATACGATGGTTTTGGCCAAAATTTTGTCACTTCCATGCTAACGGTGGAAGAAATGGGCAAAGGTTTTAGTTACGCTGTCGCTTATTCAGCCCACACAGGTATCGGTACCCTGCCTATCCTTTACTTCGGAACCGAAGAACAGAAGAAAAAATACCTTCCGAAACTGGCTACCGGCGAATATATCGGCGCTTACGCCCTGACCGAACCGGATGCAGGTTCAGACCCTAACAACGGCAAAACAAAAGCTACCCTGAGCGAAGACGGAAAATATTACGTGCTGAACGGAAGTAAGATGTGGATTACCAACGGGGGTATTGCCGACCTGTTCATCGTTTATGCTAAAATTGAGGATGACAAAAACCTGAGTGCATTTATTGTGGAACGCAACACTCCGGGATTTACCTTTGGCGCCGAAGAGGACAAAATGGGAATCCGTGGTTCCTCAACGATTCAGATATTTTTCGACAATGCCAAAGTTCCGGTAGAAAACCTTTTGGGCGACCGTAACGGTGGTTTTAAGATTGCACTGTACATCCTGAACCTGGGTCGTATTAAACTGGCCGCAGCCACAACAGGTGCCGCCAAAGCAACCATCGATGCCAGCGTACAGTATGCCAACGAACGGAAACAGTTTGGTACTGCCATTGTTAACTTCGGGGCTATCAAAACCAAACTGGCAGAAATGGTGATCCGTACTTTTGTCACCGAATCACTTACTTACAGGGCCAGTCAGAATATTGATGATGCCATTGATTCGCTGATTGCAGAAGGTATGGACAAAGGTCGTGCCGCCATCGAAGGTATCCGTCAGTTTGCCATCGAAGCATCCATA
>JALUYM010000304.1 GCA_027018745.1 Bacteroidales bacterium
AAATGAAAGAAAACGTTTATATTTTATGGATCAGCGGGGATCGTGTTACCTTTGATGAGATGGTTTACATGTATGCCCTGAACAGCCTGAAACGCGGCTGGTGGAAAGAGGTAACCCTCATTATCTGGGGGGCTTCGGCCAAACTGGCCGGCGAAGATTTTGTGGTGCAACAGGAATTAAAAGAACTGGCCGAAGCCGGCGTGAAAATTACTGCCTGCAAAGGCTGTGCCGACAACCTCTCCCTGACAGAAACTTTTGAAAAGGCAGGTTTTGAAGTAAAATACTGGGGCGCGCCGCTGACAGAGCTGTTGCAGTCGGATGTCAGGATGCTTACCATTTAAACGTTTTTCAGGAAAACAAGGTTTTTTTGTCTGTGGCTTGAAAACATCAGATAGCTTTTGTACTTTTGTGGAACAACGTTCTTAAAGACAAAATCATGAAAGCAAAAGATGTGGTCATTTCTCTCATGGATGAAGCCGGGATTGCCCTCAACGGCAGTCAGCCATGGGATATACAGGTGCACGATGAACGGGCTTACAAACGTTGGCTCTCCGAAACCGAACTGGGCCTCGGCGAATCTTATATGGATGGCTGGTGGGATGTGGAAGCACTGGATGAATTTTTTAACAAACTTCTCCGTGCCCATCTCGATCAAAAAGTAAAACGTAGTTTAAAAACAGCCCTTTTTATCCTGTCTACCCAACTGTTTAATCAGCAAACAAAATCCAAATCAAAACGTGTAGGCCGTGAACATTATGACCTTGGTAATGATTTATTCCGGCAGATGCTGGACAAAAGGATGATTTATTCCAGCGCTTACTGGAAAAAAGCCAAAAATCTGGATGAAGCACAGGAAGCCAAACTCGACATGATTTGTAAAAAACTGGAGCTGAAACAGGGCATGAAAGTGCTGGATATCGGCTGTGGCTGGGGGGGCTTTGCCAAATTCGCTGCCGAAAAATACGGGGTGGAAGTACTGGGAGTAAGCATCTCCAAAGAACAAATTGAACTGGGAAAAAACATTTGCAAAGGACTCCCCGTGGAATTGCGATTTCAGGATTACCGTGATGTTCAGGGTAAATTTGATGCTGTCTTGTCCATCGGCTTTATCGAACATGTGGGTTATAAAAATTATGGTACCTATATGAAAGTAGTAGACAGGTGCCTGAAAGACGATGGTATCTCCCTGGTTCATACCATCGGTAACAATGTTAGTTTAACTTACGTGAATGCCTGGACCGATAAATATATTTTTCCCCATGGCATGGTTCCGTCCATAGCCCAGCTTGCCAGGGCTGCCGAAGGATTGTTTATCATAGAAGATGTACATAATTTCGGACCTGATTACGACAAAACCCTTATGGCCTGGCATGCCAATTTCGAAAAAGCCTGGCCTCAGTTAAAAGATAATTACGGCGAAAGGTTTTATCGTATGTGGCGTTACTTCTTGCTGAGCAGCGCCGGCGGGTTCCGCTCGCGTTTTAACCAGTTGTGGCAAATTATCCTGACCAAACCGGGTAGAAAACTGCCTGAATACCGGTATTAGAAAAGAGTTACTTTATTGCTTTTGAATCCTGCTTATGAATAAACTCACAGGCAATTAGTCGAATTGGGGATGCCTAAAAAGTCTGACTCTGGCAGTCATTGCAAGGGAACAGGGCAGATAA
>JALUYM010000305.1 GCA_027018745.1 Bacteroidales bacterium
CCAGCACCTTGCTGCCGAGCTTTCCGGCCGTTTTCAATATGACCGCAAACCTTTGTATGCCGAGGCACTGCATGTTAACACTTCCTTTCTGACGGCTGTTGCCAATGACTATTCTTACGATGATGTTTACAGCCGTATGGTAGAGGCAGCAGGCCGCCACGGCGATGTGCTCGTAGCCATCAGCACTTCGGGAAATTCAGTCAATGTGGTCAATGCTGTAAAGCAGGCTAAAAAACTAAATATGATAACCATCGGCCTGACAGGGGAAAGTGGTGGTGAGCTGGCCAAACTTTGTGAACTTTGTATTCGTGTCCCTTCGAAAAATACAGCACGTATTCAGGAAACGCATATCCTCATAGGCCATGCTATTTGCGAAAAAATAGAACAAACCCTGTTCCCACAATAATTTATGACCCCTATACCGGAAAATATCAACAAAAGCTGGAGCCTTTTCCTGGATCGCGATGGTGTGATAAACCGCAGGATTGCCGGTGGTTATGTGCGACTGCCCGAAGAATTTATTTTTCTTCCCCGGGTACCGGAAAGCCTCGCCGTTTTCGGACGTATTTTCGGAAGAATAGTGATTGTTACCAACCAGCAGGGGATTGGAAAAGGTTTGATGGACGAAAAGCAATTGGAAGCTGTTCACCAAAAAATGTTGAAAGGTTTGGAAAAAGCAGGGGGCAGGATCGATGCCGTTTTTTATTGTCCCGATTTGGCTGACAAGCCTGACACCTGCCGGAAACCTTCTTCTTTTCTTGCCATGGAAGCAAAAAAACAGTTTCCTGAAATTGATTTTCGAAAAAGTATTATGGTGGGAGATACTGAAACGGATATGATTTTTGGTAGAAATGCCGGTATGGTCACCGTACTGGTGGGAGACGGAACAGTCCCACAGGAGATGGTCGATTTCAAAGTCCGTGATTTATTTTCCTTCGCTTTATTAATAAAAAAGAATGTAGAATGACCCCCACAATCATTTTGATTACCTTTTTGGTATATACTTCTTTTATTTTTCTGATTTCGTGGTGGACTTCCCGCAAGGCCGATAATGAGAGTTTTTTTATTGGAAACCGGAAATCGCCTTGGTTTGTAGTAGCTTATGGGATGATCGGGGCTTCGCTGTCGGGCGTAACCTTTATTTCTGTTCCGGGTTGGGTAGGGACGACCCATTTTACCTATTTTATTATTGTATTGGGATATGTGGCCGGTTATGCTCTTATCAGCCTGGTGCTTTTGCCCGTTTATTATAAACTGAAACTGACTTCCATATACACTTACCTCGGAACCCGTTTTGGCCGGTCTTCTTATAAAACCGGTTCTTTCTTTTTCCTGCTCTCGCGGATTATCGGGGCTTCCTTCAGAATGTATTTGGTGGTCAGTGTATTACAGATGTTTGTCTTTGCACATTATGGCATACCTTTTTGGGCTACCGTCGTGCTTTTTATGGTTTTGATCCAGTTATATACTTTGAAAGGTGGTATTAAAACCATTGTTTGGACCGATACGCTGCAAACCACTTTTATGCTGCTTGCCGTGTTTCTTACCGTCGGTATTATAGTTCATGCAATGAATACAAACCTCGGAAATATGTGGTCTGCTGTTTGGCATAGCGATTATTCAAAAATGGTGGTTACCAACATAAAGAGTTCACAAAATTTTGTAAAACTTTTTATTAGTGGTATGTTTATTACCATTGCCATGACCGGATTGGACCAGGATATGATGCAGAAAAACCTGAGCTGCCGAAACCTGAAAGATGCCCGGAAAAATATGACTACCCTGAGCCTGATCCTGGTTCCGGTGAACCTGATCTTTCTTTTTCTCGGCGCTGTCCTGTATTTTTATGCTGCCCATTTGCATTTGAATACTTCCGGTTTGACCGATCACCTGTTCCCAACCATCGCTCTCGAGCACCTCGGTGTGGCAGGCGGCCTGGTTTTTACTATCGGATTGATCGCTGCAGCTTACTCAAGTGCCGACAGTGCATTAACAGCCCTGACTACTTCGCTAACGATTGATATACTGGAATTGGATAAACGGTATGCCGATAATCAAAAAATTTTGAAGAAAAAAAGGGAAACCCTGCATTTTATAATGATGTTAATCGTTATCTTTGTCATCATCCTGTTCAGGTTAATTAATAACGAGGCCATCATTGCCCAGTTATTTACGTTTGCAGGATATACTTACGGACCCTTGTTGGGATTGTTCAGTTTTGGACTTTTTACCCATATTTCAATAAAAGACAAATGGGTTCCGTTGGTTGCCGTTCTTTCACCGTTTATTGGGTATGGCCTGAGTAAATTATTGGAATATGTTTTCTCGGGATACCAAACGGGGTTTGAAATTTTGTTAGTGAATGGACTGATTACATTTATAGGACTGTTAATCATTAAAAATCCATCAAAAACAAAAAGTTATGGCAACATTTAGATTTATTGCTCTGGAGAAAACATTGGAGCGCAAGGCGGTGGAAGTTCAGTATCCATCGAAAGTTTCTGATTATTACGGTTCTATGACCTTTAATCAGTCTGTTATGCATGAGTACCTTACGGAAGAAGCTTATCATGCCGTGATAAGTGCTATCGAAACCGGCGAAAGTATTGAAAGGAAAGTTACCGACCAGGTGGCATCGGCCATGAAGGCCTGGGCCATGGCCAAAGGGGCCACTCACTACACCCACTGGTTTCATCCGCTTACCGGATCTACAGCCGAAAAACACGATGCTTTCATCAACCCTCTTTCCAACGGAAAGGCGTTGGAACATTTTCAGGGGAGCCAGCTCATACAACAGGAGCCTGATGCTTCCAGTTTCCCCAGCGGAGGCATTCGTTCTACTTTTGAAGCCAGGGGCTATACAGCCTGGGACCCCACTTCACCGGCTTTTATTCTGGATAACACACTTTGTATTCCTACGATCTTTGTTTCGTATACGGGCGAATCGCTTGATTATAAAACACCATTGCTGAAATCAATGGCGGCCCTGGATCAGGCTGCAACGGGAGTGTGCCGTTATTTTGATAAAAACATTACCAAAGTTTATCCTACACTGGGTTGGGAACAAGAGTATTTTTTGGTGGATGAAGCGCTGTATGCTGCCCGGCCTGATTTGGTACTGACGGGAAAAACTGTCTTTGGGCATGCTTCCGCCAAAGACCAGCAGCTTTCCGACCATTATTTTGGAACCATCAACGACCGGGCATTGGCGTTTATGCAGGATCTTGAAATTGAGGCCCATAAGTTGGGAATTCCATTAAAAACAAGGCACAACGAGGTGGCGCCAAGCCAGTTTGAATGCGCCCCCATGTTCGAAGAGGTCAATGTGGCTGTGGACCATAACCAGCTACTGATGCACATGCTTGAAAAAGTGGCACTAAAACATCATTTTAAAGTTTTGCTGCACGAAAAACCCTATGCCGGCATCAATGGTTCCGGAAAACACAACAACTGGTCGATGGCCACCAATACCGGGGTGAACCTGCTTGCTCCCGGCAAAACATCAAAAGACAATTTCCGTTTTGTTACTATTCTGGCCAATATTTTAATGGCTGTCAGGGAATATGAAGAATTGTTGCGTGCCAGCGTAGCTTCCGAAGGCAATGACCTCCGTTTGGGCGCCAACGAGGCCCCTCCTGCCGTTATATCCGTATTTTTGGGTAAACAGGTTACCGAGACACTGGATGAAATAGAAAGAATGCCTGAATACAAAGAGATGAACGGTCACAATGGTCACCATGTTATTAAAAATATTCCTAAAATACCGGAAATTTTACTCGACAACACTGACAGAAACCGTACTTCGCCCTTTGCGTTTACGGGAAATAAATTCGAGTTCCGTGCCGTGGGATCTTCCGCCAATACGGCCAAACCCATGTTTGTCCTGAATACCATTGTGGCTGAGCAGATGACCAAATTCAAAACAGAAGTGGATGCAATGATAGAAAATGGCATGTCGAAAGATGCCGCTATTTTTAATGTGGTAAAATCGTATATCATAGCTTCCAGGGATATCCGTTTTGAAGGAAATTCATACAGTGCCGAATGGTTGGAAGAAGCTGCGAGACGCGGATTGTCGAATAACCGCAACACTCCTGATGCTTTGCCCACTTTTATTTCGGAAAAAAGTGTTTCCCTTTTTGAAAAGCACCATGTGCTGAACCGTACCGAGCTGGAGGCCCGTTATGAAATCAAACTGGAGAAATATATTAAAAAAATCCAGATTGAAGCCCGTGTGCTGGGTGATTTGGCCATCAACCATATTCTTCCCACGGCCATTCAGTATCAAAACCGTTTGATTGAAAATGCGAAAGGTTTACAGGATGTCCTGGATTCAAAAACGTATGTACAACTTTCACGTAACCAGCTTAATACCATTAAGGAAATTTCGGAACATGTGGCGGAAATAAAAGAAAAGGTTACAGAATTGATAGAAGCGCGTAAAAAGGCCAATGTGTTGGAAGACCTTACTAAAAAAGCTGTCGTTTACCGGGATACGGTTCTTTCCCGTTTTGCCGATATCCGCGGGCATGTGGACAAACTTGAATTGCTGGTGGACGACAATTTGTGGCCATTGCCTAAATACCGTGAGCTGTTGTTTATCAAATAAGAATCACATCTTCTGAGAAGGTGGTTTTCAGGGTGAATAAAAAATCTTACTTTCTTCAGCTTCTTGAGCGGTTTTTGTGAGAACCTTCAAAGTTTGCTTTTTTGGTCAGCCTCATATTTTTTGTAAATTTGTCCGTTAACAAATGATAATACGGTTATGAAAATACGGACCCAAAATTTGCGGTGGTTATTGTTGTTTACTCTTCTGGTCTTTTTTGTCGGGGTGAAAGCGCAATCGCCATACCAGTTTCAGGCAACAAAGGCGAACGGAAGACAAATGGTTCCCACGCCCGCCGGGGGCATTTATTATGCATTGCCCAAAACTATTTTTAAGGTCAGGCTTGTATTGGAAGAGATTAATCAGGTTCCCGGTCCCTTTGCCGACTATGCAACAAAATACCTCGGTACTACCAATTATATTCGTTCTAAAAAAGTTTATTACCGTTTGTTGTCAGTGAAAGTTGAGCCGGTTACTGTTGCCGATCCTACTGAAGTATTTTATGTGCGTTTCCCGGAAAACCGGTCTTCCAAAGAAATTCGTTCTTTCGGACTTCGGCTGAACAACCAGGGTATTCTCACCGGTTTCGGGCCTGCACTGGCTTCTTCGTCTTCTCAACCGGTCGTTAAGCCGGCTTCCAGCCAAATGTACCTCTTTTCGGATTTCCGGAAAAATTTTGATATGCAGGCAGAATATGTCCGGGCGCAAAAGATTGATACCATTGTGCGGAAAATCACCATTGATACAGTGACCATTAAAAGATTCCTGTTCAGGACTACCTGGGTTAATCTGACGGAAGATGAACGTGCCAATGATGCCGCCAAACAAATTAAAAATATCCGTGTCAGCCGTTTTAACCTTTTAACCGGTTATCAGGAAGTAAATTACGGTGAGGGAATACGTTACATGGATGAAGAATTACAAAAGCTGGAGCATGAATATCTCGTTCTTTTCCTGGGGCGGGAATATCGCCAGATGGTTGTCCGAACCTATGTATTCGATCCTGAAAAACAGATGTTGTCGGGAAAAATATTTCAATATACCGATGAAAACGGAAATACAAAAACACTGAATATAAATGCGAGGGTGGTGAATACCATGAAACTGGTTCCCCAAAAGAAAACTGCAGTACCGGATGCCCTTTTTTACCGTATTCCGGTGAAAGTGGTCATCTCGGTAGGTTCCGGTCAGCATCCTTTTTATTCGGACACTTTTGAAGTTCCGCAACTTGGGGTTGTTACCACGGTTCCTGTTCGTCCTCATACCAGCCTGCAGTTCAGTCCGCAAACTGGTGCACTGCTTGATATAGTGAAAAAATAAGATGCTGTTCCTGTTTTGCTACCGGAAAATAAATCCTTTTTTCAACGGATCTTCCGGATCGAACCAGAACTCGTGTTTTCCTGTAAACCAGGCAGATCCGCTTACTTTCGGAACGACTGCCTTGTGTGGGCCGTAATTTGTTAATTCGGTTATTTCTACCTCCATTGTGGTACCAAGAATACTTTCGATAGTGAAGACATCGCCGGGTTGCATTTTTCCCCCGGCATAGAGTAATGCTGCCCGTGCACTTACGCCTGATCCTGTAGCCGACCGATCCACCTCTCCATCTGCAAAAATACAGACATTCCGGCTGTGGTGTTCAGGGTTTATGGGCTTTCCCGTAAAAATAATGCCATACAAAAAGCTCAGGTCTTCTTCGAAGGGATGGTTTATTTCGAAATTCTCCATCACCGCCTTTTTTATCCGACGGCCTGCATCAATCAGTTTGTGGTATTGTTTTTCATCCAGTTGCAGGCCCAGTGGCCCGGCTTCCACAAAAGCATAAAAAGCGCCCCCGTAAGCTACATCGAAAGTGATCCTGCCCAATCCGGGTACTTCTACTTTTTCATTTTGATAAAGGACAAAGGAAGGGACGTTCCAGAAACTGCTGCGTCGCACAATGCCATCGTCGTCTACTTTGGCTTCTGCCCGCAGCTGACCGGGAGGGGCATCGATCTTCATATGTGCTACGCCGTTTGCCGCTTTCACCATACCCGTCTCCACTGCGAATTTGGACAAGGCGATAGTGGCATGCCCGCACATGGTGCTGTAGCCTTCGTTGTGCATGAAAAAAGTTCCGAAATCGCTGTCGGGGCGCTCGGGTTCCACTATCACAGCGCCGTACATGTCGGCATGGCCGCGGGGTTCAAACATACACCCTGTCCGGATATAATCCAAATGATCACGGAAATAACGACGTTTTTCCAGAATAGTATTTCCTTTGATTTCCGGTACCCCTTCCAGCAGAATGCGTAACGGTTCACCACCTGTGTGCATGTCAATAGTGCTAATACGCAGGAATTTTTTGGGAGGTTCGTATTTCATAAGGCAAGATTTTAAAAATTAACGATTGTTCCAAGCCCTTTTTCCGTTGCTTTTTCATACACCATTTGGGCTGCCATCAGGTCGAAAAGTGCCATACCTACAGTTTTAAAAAAGGTAGTCCCCGATACATCCAACTGTTTTGAACCGTTGATCAGCTGTCCGAGCCGAATAACATTTTCATTGGATATCAGGTTATTCCTCAAAGGAATACGCACGTCACCACTCTCTGTCCTGGCTTGTTCTGTATCTATGACCAGATTTTCCAGGTTTTCATATAAGGTGTCAGGAAATTCCCGCATTTCCGGCTTGTAAGAACCGATACCGATAAAATGTTTTCCCTGCATGTCGGCGTCTTCGGGTATGACCGGCCGTAATGAAGTAGTGGCGGTGATAATGACTTCGGATTCCTGCACCAGCGATGGGGCATCTTTTTTTACGGAAAGGGCTACATGTGGCAGGTTTTTATGCAGCTTTTCAACAAAAGCAGGCAAATCGGGATGATAGGGATCGTAAACGGCCAGTTTGTTTATGTTGCGGATTACACAGGCAAACAAAGCCTGATGAAACCCCTGGGTGCCGGCACCAATAAGACCCAGACTTGTCACATTTTTCGGTGTTGTGTAAGCAATCCCCAAAGCTCCCACAGCTGCCGTACGGAAAGCGGTCAGACCTGTGGCATCCAGTATTGCCAAAGGCTTTCCGGTGGTGCCGTCGTTCAAAACCATGACCCCGGTGATGATGTTTTCCCCATTTTGGTGATTATCGGGGAAAACGGAAACCAGTTTGGTGCCGAAATATTTTTGGTAAAAGGCGGGCATCAGCAGCAAAACATTTCCCCGGTATCCGGCATGTATGCGGTCCGGCATCAGGAAATCACCCGTTTCCTGCACAAGGAATGCTTTTTCCATGGCCGACAAAAAGTCCAGCGGCCCGGCAGCCTGAATGAGTTGTTGATTATTGATGATGCGCATGGTTGTACCTTTAAAAATTAATTTCTATCTGATTTCGTAACAGATCGTCCAACGTGTCCCTTTTTCGGATGAGGAAAGGTTTATCATTGACTATCATTACTTCTGCCGGTTTAAAACGTGAATTATAATGCGATGACATGCTAAATCCGTAGGCTCCGGCATTTTCTACAAGCAGCAGGTCACCTTCCCTTACTTCATTTAACGTCCTGCCAATGGCAAAATTATCAATTTCGCACAGGTTGCCCACTACATTGTATTTTTTCTTTTCTCCGGCAGGATTAGAAATATTAATGATGTTATGCCATGAGCCGTAAAGCATGGGGCGGATCAGGTGATTGAATCCAGAATTAACACCGGTAAAGTCAACAATGCCGTTGTTTTTGATTACTTCTGTCCTGACAAGAAGATATCCGGCCTGTCGTATGAGAAACCTGCCGGGTTCAAACCAAAGCTGAAGCTTTCGTCCGGTTTCCTGGCGGAATTGATAAAACTTTTCACGAAAGGCTTCCGCCAAAGCGAAAACATCAAAAACTTTGGGGTTATCCGGTTCTTCCGGACGCAAACCGCCGCCGAAATCCAGGTATTTTACACCGGAAAATTCTTTTGCCAGTTCAAAGACGATTTGTGCCCCTCTCAGAAAGACTTCCCGCGACATGATCACATGGCTGGCATGCAGGTGCAGCCCGATAACCGGAATGCCATAACGGTTAACCAGGTCGTGAACACGGTCGAACTGTTGCAGGGCAATGCCAAATTTCGATTGTTTATGCCACGCTTCCACATCGTTTTCCCAGGGCATATCATCTAACAACGGGTTGATCCGTATGAAACAGGGAACGGATTTACCATAGGCTTTACCCAGTTTTTCCAGGTTGCTCAGATTTTCGATGTTGATAAAAACACCGGCTTTCACCGCCTGCTTTATCTCATCGAAATTTACCATGTTGGGCGTAAAAACGATGTTTTCGGGACGAAAGCCTGCCCTTAAAGCCAGCGCTACTTCGTTGGCGGAAACAGTATCCACCCCCGTTCCCAGATGTTTCATCCATTTGAGAATAGAAAGGTTGGAATTGGCTTTCATGGCATAAAAAAGCCGCATGTCAATTTCAGAGAATGCCTTTCTGAAAGTCTCGATTTGTTGTTTTATCTTATATGCATCATAAATGTAAAGCGGCGTTCCGTAGTCGGAAGCCAGCTTTTTAAGCATCGCTTTTTGCAGGGGATGATTTTCCATAATTTATTGTGGTTAAACTATTTAACTCTTTTCAGTAATTCCCGTACCCTTTTTTCCTGTTTTGTGTCGGGCCGGTGTATCAGGTGAAAACGCAAATGCCAGGAAGCCATGGCCAGGGCAGCCCACCGGATGTATACGGGCAGCAGTCCTTTTTCCTGCGGGGTTAAGGGACGTATTGGTGAGTAGGCATTCAGGAAAACCTCCAAAAGATAGTTGTTTAACCTGTTGTTTTTAAAGCAAAAACCGTTAATAGCCATGGCAATGTCGAAGAGGAGGGGGCCAATGGCATATTCCTCAAAATCGATAACCGCTTTCAGCCGGTGCCCCTCGAAAAGGGTGTTGTCCGGAAAGAGGTCGCTGTGAATGACTCCGGAGGGTAATATTTCATTAATCGAAGGGGATAGCTCTTTCCACGCCAGCGAAAATTGCCTGAAAATGTCCGGCAGCTGGTTTTTGGCCGAGGAAAACATGTTGAGCGTTTGGGCCACTTTCTCCGGCTGGGTACTGTTGGTTTTCGGGGGAACTCCGGCCGTATCCAGGGTGTGCAGCCGTGCCAGGGTGCGGGCTGCTTCGGCCACCGTT
>JALUYM010000306.1 GCA_027018745.1 Bacteroidales bacterium
TCCATATTTAGAATTTTTAAGGATCACACGGGTTTACAGGTCCCTGCTGCTTCCTAAATTTTCTTACTTTTGATAGATGAATAAAATAATCACAGCCTAATGAAAGCAGCCATTATAACCACTTATCCACCACGCGAATGCGGTATTGCAACGTTTACTGAAAATCTTATCCGGGCTATCCCGAAACAAAATGAAAGGAAAGAAGACACTTCCATTTTCGTTGTAGCCATGACCGACAAAGAGGGTACTTATGCTTATCCTGATATTGTCAAATACAAAATTCGCGATAGTCATCAGAAAGATTACCTCAAAGCAGCCGATTTTATAAATTATTCGGCTGATATTTGTATTCTGCAACATGAGTTTGGTATTTTTGGCGGGAAAAGCGGGGTTTATATCCTGCCGTTGCTCAACCGGCTGAAAGTACCATTGCTGGTAACTTTCCATACAGTTTTAAAAGAACCGACTTTCAGTGAAAAAGCTATCCTGACCGAGGTGGGCAGGCAAGCGGATAAAATAGTTGTCATGAGTAAAATGGCAGTTAATTTTTTGGTGGATATTTACCAAATTCCTCGAAAAAAAATCACCATCATTGAGCATGGTTTTCCCGAATTTGATTATAAAAACCATGAATATTACAAGAAGAAATTCCATCTTCATGGTAAGATTTCTTTGATGACTTTTGGTTTGCTCAGCAGGGGAAAAGGTATTGAAACGGTGATACGTGCCCTTCCGCCGGTAGTAGAGAAATTTCCCAATCTGGTTTACCTTATCGTAGGCAAAACACATCCCCGGGTGGTCAAAGTTTCCGGTGAAGAATACCGTCATTTCCTGAAGAGGCTGGTACAAAAAAACAAGCTGGAAAAACATGTTGTTTTTATTGACAGCTTCCTCAAAGAGCCTGATTTGTGTGCTTATCTTTCGGCTACGGACATTTATATTACTCCATATACCAACGAAGCACAAATCACCAGCGGTACATTGTCATACGCAGTGGGGGCAGGTGCAGCAGTAGTTTCTACTCCCTACTGGCATGCTGCCGAACTTCTCGATAAAAACAGAGGGGTACTCTTCCCGTTTAATGACCATGAAGAATTGTCGCGTGTGCTGCTTGATTTACTTGAAAACCCGGTGAGAATGAACACTATCCGGAACCGGGCTTATGCTTACGGACAAAAGATTACCTGGCCTTTGCAGGGAAAAAAATATTTGAAAACGTCCGAACAGGTTTTAATAAGGCATCGCAAGCCGAAACAAAACGTGGACAAAATCATTGATCCCACATTGTTGCCTTCACTGAGTCTGAACCATATAAAACGTATGACGGACAATACGGGTATTTTGCAACATGCCCGTTACAATATCCCTGATTACCGTCACGGATATTGCCTGGACGACAACGCACGGGCCTTGCTGGTAATGAACATGGTCTATGAACGGCAAAATGAACCCGAAGCCATTAACCTCATGTCTGTTTATCTTTCGTATATCAATTACATGCAGAATCCGGATGGAACGTACAGGAATTTTATGGGTTATAATCATGAATTTCTTGATAAAAAAAGTTCGGAAGACGCTTTTGGCAGAACTATTTGGGCTTTGGGGTTCCTGTTGGCCCATTCGCCCAATGATTCTTTTTTTCAAATTGCCCGCCATCTTTTTAATCTGTCTTTTGGCAGGTTTCAACAGTTGAAAAGTATCCGCGGTATTGCCAATACACTTATGGGGATTAGTTATTTTCTTGCCCGTTTTCCTTGGGATGAGGGAATGGTGAGTGTAATGACCGGTCTGGCTGATAAACTGGTTCAGGCGTTTGAAAAAGAAAGTTCGGATGACTGGCATTGGTTTGAACCTGTTTTGACTTATGACAACGGTCTGTTGCCTGCTTCGTTATTTTGTGTCTATGAAAAGACAGGGTTAGAAAAATACCTGAAAGTAGCCAATGAGAGCATGAAATTCCTCGAAGAAGTTACTTTCAAAGATGACCATATTGTTTTGGTAGGTAATGAAGGCTGGTTTCCGAAGGGCGGAAAACGGGCCCGGTTTACCCAGCAACCTGTTGATGCCATGGCCATGGTACTCATGTATGAAAAGGCTTACCTCGTTTCGGAAAACAAAAAAGAGTACCTGAACAAAATGTTTACCTCTTTCATGTGGTTTCTCGGCGAGAATGACCTGCACATTCCCCTGTTCGATTATGAAACCAAAGGCTGTTGCGATGGCCTGGAAAAAGAGGGTGTAAACAGAAACCAGGGAGCGGAAAGCATGCTGGCTTACCTGTTGTCGCACCTGGTTGTGCTGGAAGCCTTTGAAAAAGAAAAAACCATTTAAACGAAAGGAGTTATCCATGACGCTGATAAAACGTTATTCGGGAAATCCTATCCTGACAAAACACGATGTTCCATATCCGGTGGCTACCGTACACAATGCCGCTGTGGTGAAATACAATGGAAAATACATTATGGTTTTCCGGTCACATTTGCATAACGGGCGCAGCATCCTCGGCATTGCCGACAGTGAAAACGGGATTGATTTCAAAGTCAGAAAAAAGCCGTTTATGACCCCGGAAGATAAAAGCCCTTATCATGAATATGAATCATGGAGTATCGAAGACCCTCGTATCACATTGATTGATGGGGAATATCTGATTACTTACAGTGCTTATTCTCCTCACGGTATCCGTATCGGCCTGGCGAAAACACGTGATTTTGAAACAGTGGAACGTTTTTCGATGATCACCGAAGCCGATTATCGCAATGTGGTTATTTTTCCTGAAAAATTTAACGGGCTTTATGCACGTCTCGACCGGCCACATTCCGAAATAAGCCCCTGGTCCATTTGGATTTCCTACTCTCCCGATTTGCGTTTTTGGGGCGAGTCGAAACGAATCATGGATCCTGTACCGTATCATTGGGATCAGATGAAAATCGGCCCGGGTGCCCCGCCGATTCAAACCGAAAAAGGATGGCTTAGCATTTACCACGGCGTTTTTCCTACCATGGATGGTAGTGTATACCGTCTTGGTGTTGCACTTCATGATTTGAAAGACCCATCAAAAATTATTGGCGTGGGAGACGATTGGATACTTCAGCCGGAAGATCCGTGGGAAGTTACCGGTTATGTTCATAATGTGGTGTTTACGTGTGCCGCCGTGCCCGATGAGGATGGAACCGTTCGAATTTACTGGGGCGGTGCCGATACGGTGATGTGCACCGGAACGGCCAGGCTGGATGAGCTGGTGGAGATGTGTTTGACGAAGAAACGAAAAGCCAGAAATTAGAAGTTAGAATTTCTTATTTTGTATTATTGCAATAAAATAATCGAATAGGGAAAAATGAATAAGGATTTGCCCATTTGATTTATATGGTACTTAGTAATAATGAGTTAACTTTAAACAACTTCAACTTCTAAAATCATAAAGAAACAACATTTCTATGGACAAAATAAAAATAGCTGTTTTATCCCCGGCCTGCTGGCGGACACCGCCGCGCAAATACGGCCCGTGGGAACAGGTGGCTTTCAACATTGCCGAAGGCATGGTGTCCAGAGGGCTGGATGTAACGCTTTTTGCCACGGCTGATTCCATTTTCAGCGGAAAGCTGGAAGCCGTTTGCCCTCAACCTTATGGCGAACATCCCGAAATGGATGCCAAAGTATGTGAATGCCTTCATATTTCCCATTTTATGGAAATGGCCGGAAATTTTGATTTGTTGCACAACAACTATGATTTTTTGCCCCTGACTTATTCGCGGCTGATCAAAACGCCAATGGTAACTACTATTCATGGTTTCTCATCACCGAAAATTTTGCCGGTGTTCAAAAAATACAATAATAGTACTTATTATGTTTCTATTAGCAACTCAGACCGGAGTCCCCAACTGGATTATGTGGCCACGGTTTACAATGGCATAAATCCCGGAGAGTTCCATCTGCAGGAAAAAACAGGTACTTATTTGTTATATTTCGGAAGGATCCATCCAGAGAAAGGGACATATGAATCTATTCAGATTGCCAAAAAAGCCGGCATGAAACTGATTATTTCAGGATTGATACAGGATGAGGCTTATTTTAATGCCAGGGTAAAGCCATTTGTGGACGATCATCAGATTGTTTATGCGGGCAATTCGGGTCCGGCACAACGCGATAAACTTCTCGGCGGTGCTTATGCCCTGTTGCATCCCATCAGTTTTGAAGAGCCTTTCGGGCTGAGTGTCGCAGAAGCCATGATGTGCGGGACTCCGGTAGTGGCTTTTAACCGTGGTTCCATGCCTGAGCTGATAGAACCGGGCAAAACAGGTTTCCTCGTCAACTCCATCGATGAAGCGGTGGCAATTTTACCCAAAGTGAAAAATATTCGCCGGGCCTATTGCCGGAGTTATGCGGAAAGAAAATTCAGTATAGATAAAATGGTTGACGGGTATTTGGATGTTTACAAACGGATTCTTAGGCGGGAGAAACGAATTTAAAATGACAAATTTTCTTGTGTTAGCCTCTTTTTGCTGTTTACTTTTACGGAAAACACACTATTTTTACAACCGCAAAGGAAAGAAAAAATGTTATGGAAAAACAATTGATTTGGCAGGGTAAACCGGTAAATTACAGCGTGACAGGTGCCGGAAAGCCTGTTGTGTTGTTGCATGGTTTTTTGGAAAACATCCATGTTTGGGATGATTTTATTGATTATCTGCAACCGGATTTTAAGGTGTTGGCCATCGATTTGCCGGGCTTTGGAAAAACGGCTGTTTTTAGTGAAAACCATACCATGCCATTTATGGCCGATGCCGTAAAAACTGTTCTGGATGCTGAAAACATTATGCAGGCAACTCTTGTCGGGCACTCCATGGGCGGGTATGTGTCGTTGGCTTTTGCCAAAAAATTTCCCCGTTTGCTCAATGGTTTGGTGTTTTTTCATTCGCAGGCCGCTGCTGATGATACCGAAGGAAAACAAAACCGTACCCGTACCATTGAAGTGGTAAAAAAAGACCATAAAGATTTTATTACCAAATTCATACCTTTGCTTTTTGCAGAAGAAAATGTCCCGCTTTTTGCCAAAGAAATTGACAGGTTACGGCAAATGTCGTTGAAAACGACGGCACAGGGTGTTACAGCTGCGCTGGCAGGCATGCGTGACCGCGAAGACAGCCTGGGCTTGTTAAAGCAGGTTGCGTTTCCCGTTTTTTTTGTCATAGGCAAACAGGATTCGCGGATTCCACTCGAGAAAATCCTGCCCATGTTGGCGCTTCCGGAACATGCCGAGGCCATTTTGCTTGATAAAACCGGTCACATGGGATTTGTGGAAGCTCCGGAAAGAATCTTTCCTGTCTTGAAAGATTTTTTCATAAGGGTCACAACAAAATAAAATTAGTGTTAACCAAGCTTCTATTTCCCCGATAACGTATTTGGAATTTTATCTTTAAACGATTATTTTAGCTTTTTCAAAACGCAAAGTCATGAATTACACCCACAGCAAAGTGAAAATCTCCCGGCAAAAGATTTCATTTTTACCCGATGAGAGCCGGGTTATTACTAAACTCTTTGGTCTGGATAAAGTGCGGATTTACAAAGTTTTTGACAGAGTTCTCGAACTTTCCGATAAGGAAAGGAGTCGTATTTTGGAACAGATTATTGAAAACTTTGAACAACGCCACAAAAATGTGAAGCGTATATTTAAAGATAATTTCGATGAAATCATAAAACATCTCGATATAACCATTTATAACGATCTTTCCCTGGAAAACAAACTGCTGCTGGGGGCTTATTTTACCTTGGAATATTCCATTGAATCGGCCGCACTTTTCAATCCTTCTATTGTACCTTATCCGTTTCAGACCCGCGAGGATATCGCCAACCGTAACCTGAAAGTGATTATCAGTTTTCGTGCGGTGGGCGAGGGGCACATGTCTTCTGTGGTCTTCCGCAGCGGCATGCTCGACAAAGATGGTAACATCCAAATGGATGAGCTCAGCCACTTGGTTGAGATGGCCAAAATCATTCATTCTGTGGAATACAGCAAGCAGGATTTCATAATGAAACTTACGGACATGGGCCAGTACAATGAGGTGAAATTGATTTTTGATGACCTGTTGGATACTTTTACTGCCGACGAGCTGGACGAAAGTGTAAAACGCTTTCGTGAAAAAGGGGTACTGTCAAGAAAAGAAGAAACAGCTATTGATACACTCTATTGGATTATCCGGTCCAATTATGAAATTGAGTTTCATGATGATTCCGACCTTTCAGAACGGGCTATTTTCCCCCGGTCTACCACTGATATCAGAGCTATTGAAGATGCACGTTTTGTGGCATTTATGAACGGAAACGGAGCTTATACTTATTATGCCCCTTACACTGCCTACAACGGCGTTTCCATTTTGCCACAGTTGATCGAAACAAAAGACTTTTACCGTTTTAAAATCAGTACCATGATGGGGCCGGGATCGCAAAACAAAGGAATGGCCCTTTTCCCGGAAAAGATCAATGGGAAATATGCCATGATTTCCCGTAATGATAATGAGAACCTGTACATTATGTATAGTGATAACCTCAACTATTGGGAGAATCCCGTCCTGATCCGCGAACCGAAGTTTTTTTGGGAATTTATTCAAATAGGCAACAGTGGTTCCCCCATCAAAACAGACAAGGGCTGGTTGTTGCTGACCCATGGTGTTGGTCCGGTACGTACTTATTCGCTCGGGGCCATTTTGCTGGACCTGAAAGATCCTTCCAAAGTCATTGCCGAACTGAAAGAACCTTTTTTGGCACCCCGCGAATCGGAAAGGAACGGGTATGTTCCCAATGTGGTATACGCCTGCGGGGCACTTTTGCACAACAATTGGGTTGTCTTGCCCTATGCCGTTTCGGACACCCGTTCAGGAATTGCCAAGTTCAAGCTGCATGATTTACTGGAAAATATGACCCCGGTAAAAAACTAAGCAAAACAACAATGAAAATGGTTGTTACTACTCAGCAGCTTAAATTAAACAAATACAATTAGTTACAAATTTGACAACAACTTTTTTAAACATTGAAGTTGTTTAAAGTCCAGTGTGTTTTGTTCCTGATAAGATACTCTAAAAGAATAAATTACATCTAAAATTCAATAGTTATTTTTGTTTTAAAAAAATATTTGTTAAACGGTTTTTCTTCATGCCTTTGGCATGAAGAAAAACCCATAATTCGTTAAATTAGTGTAATTCGTTGGTTTTTATCAACGAATTACACTAATTACCCGAATTCCATCTCGCCGCAGGCGAGTTAGAATTCATGTTATTGCAATAGAATAATCGAATAGGGAAAAATGAATAAGAATTTGCTCATTTGATTTATATAGTACTTAGTAATAATGAGTTAACTTTAAACAACTTCATTCTAATAGAATAATAATAAGGTTAGAAAAATTTTAAAAATGATTATCTTTTTTATAACCCACCCCCTCGCCCCTCCAAATGAGGGGATTACAGGAAATCATTTTTAAAATCTTTTAGCGGATAAATCAAAATCAGTCGATAAATTCCATTATTCTCCTTCTCGAAGGGGTGCAGGGGCAGGTTCATTTAAAAAGCTATTTATCGGCTGATTTTATGGTAGTTAAAAATACTTGTAATGATAATACTTGCTGCTGAGTAGTAACAAATGGTTTCCCCTGAATTTTTTTAACAGTCATTATTTGTGTACCTTCCGGATAAATGCCTCCACTTCCGGAACGCCGCCCTGGTAGATCAAATAACCGTTATACGGTTCACGTAAGGTGATTTCATCATTTACCGGCGTCAGCATCATTTCCCTTACTTTTTGCGGATCATCGGTTTGTCCCAGAATCCAGCTGAGTTTCACCCAGGCTACTTCGGGAAGCATGTTTCCGGCGGGGATAATCCCGCGTGCCATCATGTCGCGCCCTGTGTCATAAACAAACATATGTACGTATCCCCACAATGTTTGCAGTGTCATAAACATGTGAATGCCTTTGGCGTGGGCACGTTCAATGGCCGGGTATAACTCTTTGTTGACATGTCCCAGGCCTGTTCCCACAAAAATGATCCCCCGATATCCTTTGTCGATCATGGAATCGAGGACATCCGGATGCATGCCCGGATAGTAATAGAGCATGGTGACACTTTCACTGAAATAAGGTAGTATTTTTACATTTCTGTCGGCACGGCGTTTGTTGTAATGTTTTTTGATGGGAATAATCTCGTTGCGGTTGATGCGTGCCAGCGGTGTGTCTCCGATAGTGCGGAAAGTAGAACGGTAGGAAGAATGCATTTTCCTTACGCGGGTCCCTTTGTGCAGCAATCCGTATTCATCAGAAGTAGGCCCGAACATACAAACCATTACCTCGGCAATATCAGAGTGACCTGCAGCCTTCATGGCGTGCATCAAATTGAGTGCAGCATCAGAGCTCGGCCTGTCGGACGAACGTTGTGAACCCACCAGAACAACGGGAACAGGTAAGTTCTGACACATGAATGTAAGGGCTGCGCCGGTATGGTGCAGGGTGTCGGTGCCGTGACCGATCACAATACCGTCAATGCCGTTTTTTATTTCGGTACCAATGGCTTTGGCCAGGGCAATATATTGTTTCGGCCCCATGTTTTCACTGAAGACAGCGAAGACCTTTTCCGTTTCCAGGTTGCAAATGTCGGCCAGCTCAGGAACAGCTCCGTAAAGTTCGCCGGGGGAAAAAGCCGGAATAACTGCTCCTGTCCGGTAATCAAGCCTGGAGGCAATGGTGCCGCCGGTACCAAGAAGTTTTACCCTCGGCAGGCCGGGAGTAATGGGAAACTCTTTTTCTGGAATTTTATAATGTGCTTTATGATAGCCTGTTTCTTTCATCCTTTCCACCGTTTTTATGTCGATGCCGATGTTGTAACCGGTGGCAATTTTCAGGACGATGTGCTGGTCGTCATCGTTTTCTGCACGGGGCAGTACAGTACCTTCAAAATGACCGCGGGTAGTTTCAATAAGGGCCGTTCCCCATACCCGTACTTTGAATTTTTTGAGTAATGCCAATGCATCACCTTTATAACCCTGAAAAATATCATTGTCCATTTTTGTCTGTTTTTGTTTGCTTTTGCAAAGGTTATTGTTGCAGCTGTTTCAATTTCCGGCTGAGTTCTGACAAGTCCATATTGCCCAGCGCCGTTTTCCGTAACCGCCCCATGATCCAGTTATGTTCTTTTATTTTGTCGATTTCCGATTTTCCTTCCCTGAATTTGGAAAGCAGGACAGGAATATGCCCGAGGATCTCTTTTTGGGTATGTCTTTTGAATCCCGTAACAGTGAGCACCGAATCAAATTCCATTTTGGGATAAGCCACAATGATGGGCAACATGATTTCGGCCAGTTGGTAATGTAGTTTATTTTTTATCAGAAAGGCGAAAAGGGGTGGGATGATCTTGAATGGAAAGACTTTTCCATCGCCATAATGGTTCAATGCAAATTTGAGCTTTTCACCATAAAAGGTGCCGAGGTAAACCGGAGGGATTCCGGTCTCTTTGGTCGTCTTTTCGATGAGCGGGAAAAGGTTCTTTGAAAAAATAAAGGTGTAAACATCTTCCGGGACACCCCATTTTTTCAATGTTTTGTACCGCTGGATCATTTCTTCCGGAAGGTTTTGCCCTATTCTTTCAATGTCTTTGTTTTCCAGTGGAATGGGGGCAGAGTCCGTATCGGGATACATGCGGTTGGCGCCGGGAAGGACGCGTTCGAAGATGGTCGTGCCATCGGGCAGTGATTTACGGGTTTCC
>JALUYM010000307.1 GCA_027018745.1 Bacteroidales bacterium
GGAAGGTGCTCAACTGACCATTGGCGTGAAAGCCAGCTCGAAAGGCAAGATTTTCGGTTCGGTGAACAACATTATGATTGCCGATGCCATTAAAGCCCAGAAGAATGTGGAAGTGGACCGCAAGAAGATTGAAGTTAACGGCGATGCCATTAAAGAGGTGGGGAGCTACAAAGCCACCCTCAAACTGCACAAAGACATTGCCGTGGAACTGGCATTGGATGTAAAAGCCGAGTAACGCCGGAAACTATAAAATTTGAGAAAGCCCTTTCGCTTTGCGGGAGGGCTTTTTTTTGGTGGGGTGTACGCGATTTAACCACAAAGGGTTCGTGGGATGGCATGAAGGAACACGCACGAGGTGATTAGGATCCGGAGGATGGTACGAAGGAAACGAAAAAATGCGCAAAGAGAAAGAGGTGCAAAGGAACGTTCCCAGCCTTGTTTCGGGGAGGTTCCTGTTATATCTGTTTCAGCTTCCTGGCGCCTGTATTTGAGGTAGTAAACTCATATTCTTGGAGCACATCCACCAGTGTTACCACCTTTGTCTTCCGGTTAAAACTTTCGAGATAATCCAGGTTAATGGTTACTGAACGGTTAATGCGTATAAAAGTTTGGGAAGGTAATTTTTCTTCCAGCAGTTTCAGGTGCATGCTGAGCAGTTCCTCTTTGCCATTGGTGAGAAATATCTTGCAGTAGGAACCTTCGGCCTGGCAATAAACAATGTCTTTGGGACTGACCATGACAAAGCCATACAGCGTATTTAGTTTCAGCTTGGCCTGATTGAGGTAATCTGTCAGGCGTTGTATCTTTTTTGCCATGGGTTCCAGATGGTGAAGTCCCCTGTACCGCATTATGCTGTTTTGCACATCTGCCGGGTTTACCGGTTTTGTCAGGAAATCAAATGCCGAGTACTTAAATGCTTTTATGGCGTATTCATCATAAGCCGTAACGAAAATGATGCCGGAACCGTTTTCGAAATGTTTCAGTTTGTCAGCCAGCCAGAAACCATCGTGCCCGGGCATGTTCACATCCAGGAAAATCAAATCGGGATGTTCATCAATAATCAAATCCAGGCCTGTTTGGGCACTGCGGGCTGTGCCTACCACGGAAACTTCAGGGGTTACCTGTTGCAGGACTTGTTGAAGGCCATCAATGGCGTCCTGTTCATCATCTATGATAACGGAAGTGAGGGCAGTTTTCATGGTTGGCAATTTTACAGGGTTTTCAAAATTAACAATTTTCTGCAAGGCAATTTCGCTCGGTTTTCTCACAATTCCAAATTTTTGCCCATCCGTTTAGTAAATGGCCTGTTTTTCTGAATAAACACCTCGTTTTTCTGAACGAACAGCCGGTTTGTTATTTTGACCACCCTTTTTGTATGACAACGACAACCCGTGTGCCGACAGGGGTGCCATCTTGGTGGTAAAGGTCTTTGTAGGAAAGCGTAATGTTACTTCCGCCTGTTTTGCGGTTCAGTGCTATGAGCTCCCGGATGAGTTTAAGCCCCTTTCTGCTTCCGGAAGGTATTTTGGAGGCTGCTTTCCTGCCAATGCCGTTGTCTTCCACCACAATCACCGTGTTGCCATCATTTTGTTTTATGCTAATATTTAATTTTTTCTTTCCTTCCAAGTTCCGAAGCCCGTGTTTAATGGCGTTT
>JALUYM010000308.1 GCA_027018745.1 Bacteroidales bacterium
AGCCGATAACTTTTTAACCGCAACACGCAATATTTTCTCAACTCCTGATTTTTTTCCCGGATTGCCGGTGGTAAATCAAGGCTTTTAAAACTGTCAATAAGTTTCAGGTCTTCATTCCAATAATAGATTCCCCTGTCTTTTATTTCTGACAGAATTTCTTTTTTTGGGGTCCATTCAGGTAATCGGTATACCTCCAAAGCCATAGATTCCATTTCAGCAAATTTTTTCAATTTCTTTTGGTAGATTGGAATGTCATTGGGTAATGTTTTGTAGATTAAAACGGTTGGTATCAGAAAAAAAACGGCCAAAACAGCAATTGTGGCCAGTTGAACCTTCCTGTTTTTGTATTGCTTTAAACCAGGTACGAAAGCATATCCAATTATCAAGCCACTTAAAAGTCCGCCGATGTGGGCGGCGTTATCAATACCGCTATCAGGCTTTAGCCCGTTCAGAATGTTATATGCCACAAAAATAGCTATACTTACCAACAAGGGTTTTCTTATTGCCTTTTCGAGCAATTTTGTGGACAACAAAGCAAGGAAAACGCCATACATTCCGAAAATGGCACCGGAGGCCCCTGCACTTATTGATAAACTATTCCACCACAAGCTGGCCGTACTTGCAGATAATCCGGCTAAAAAATATGCGGTAACAAACCTTGTTTTGCCCAGATAAGGTTCCAGTAGCAGGCCTATGTACAACAAAGCGTACATGTTGAAAATCAAATGAAATATACCAAAATGTATAAAACAGGATGTAAGAAGCCTCCACCATTGCCCTTCAAGTGTTAACGGCCTGAAATTTGCCCCCCATTCCAGGATACTTTGTTTTTCAGGGAAAAAAATATGAACCCCTGAAGCAATCATGATAATGAATACCAATACATTGGCATCAATTAAAATAGGGGTGGCAAAATATCCTTTTTGGGGTATAAAAATTGAAAAAAAGCCAGTAATTTTTCCTTTTGTGTATAAAACTGGTTTACTATGTTCGTTTTTGTCTTTGGAAAAATAGTTCTGCCTTAATTCAATTCGTTTGATTTCTATTTCTTCCGGGGCCAGGACCTGTTTTTGTTCTTGTATAGTTGAAATTAATTTCTTTACGTTTTTCTTGTTTTGCCCCCAGTCCAATAATTGGATGCCCGTACACTCGCTTTTAATCTTTGCACTATTGTGGGAAATGGTTACAGTTATTTCCTCTCCCCAGGAAACCATGGAAAACTTTGTATAGGCAACAAACCCTGTTTCCGTTACAAAGCCAACACTCCACTTAAGTTTTAAAGCAGCTTCAAGGGCCAGCACCAGGAAATAATTGCTATCTTCATCTCCCAAGTCGTAATCTTCAACGTATTTAGGTAAAAATCCAATTGCCATTTTTTTAGTGCATTACTATTTTGTGTGTTTGATTTCTACATCCCTTTGGAATTAACTTTCTCATGTTGCAGGTCTTAAAAGTTCATGCAGCAATTGCCCCTGAACAATTTCAGGGGCATTGTTTAGGCCATCCGACAAGGGCTGGCCGGGACAATTTCTTAGTGCCTTTGCGCGACCCCGTTTCCGGCGGCCTGCTTATTTTAGCACCCCCAGCTCTTTGCCCACTTTGGTGAAAGCGGCAATGGCTTTGTCGAGGTGCTCCGGTTCGTGGGCGGCCGAA
>JALUYM010000309.1 GCA_027018745.1 Bacteroidales bacterium
CATAATTTAAAGATTTTAAGTGAAAATAATTGCTTTGTTTGCTCGTCAAAAATACAAAAAATTTTTATTCCCCAATTTTATTTATCTTAAAGGAAAAAACAGATAGTAGGATCGTTCTTGTTTTTAACATGATGCCAAAGGCAGTTTACAACGTTATGCCCATTTTTTTCATAAGAAAAGTGGCATTCATGTTCCGGGAAATACCTTCTTTCAAAAGATAATCAAATTGCAGCCGGTCGTTTTCTGTTTCCACTTCAAATCGCTTGTTCATCACTTTTTGGGGAAAATCTTGTGCCAGATCGCCCAGGGCCAGATCGTGGGTGGCAATAAGACCGGAAGCGCCCAGTCTGATAAATTGCCGTAACAGGGCTTTGGAGCCTTTTTGTTTGTCTTTGGAATTGGTCCCGCGCAATATTTCATCCAGGATGATGAACAGTTTTTCGCCCTTTTCTAAGCGGACAATGATGTCTTTCAGCCTTTTCAGTTCTGCAAAAAAATAAGATTCCCCATCCTGCAACGAATCGGAAGTCTTGATGCCGGTAAAAAGCTGGACCGGTGTAAAAACAAAACTATCGGCTAACACAGGAGACCCGGTCATGGCCAAAAGGAAATTCACCCCCACTGTACGCAGGTAAGTACTTTTTCCCGCCATGTTGGCACCGGTGATGATATGAAACCGACCCCAACCAACTATATCAACCGGATTGCCCACACAGACAGCCGGTTCAATAAAGGGATGTTTCAGGTTTTTACCTTGTATGCAAAAATCCGTGGAAGCTATCCCGGGATAGGTCCCTTCCGGATGGTGAAAAGCAAATCCGGCCAGTGAACAGAGTTCATCTACCTGTGCCAGGGTATTCAACCACCGGGGAAACAATTGGCTGTACTGCTTTTTCCATTTTTCTAACCGGATGCTTTGCAAGATGTCCCACAAAAAAAAGATGTTCAGAAAAATACCGACCAACATGTTTAAACGATAGTCAAAAGCTTTGGAAATCGCCGACAACCGGTGAACAGCTTTAAAAGCAGATATGTTACCTTCGGCCAGTGTTTCGGCTGCCTCGCACATGATATCCGAATGAAACTTTTCCTCTTCCGTTTTTTGAAACAAGGCTGCATATTTTCCCAACAAAGAAGCCTTTTTGCTTAAAAGATCATAGACCTGGTTGATTTTTGAAAGTTGCGGTAACATAACAATGGCAGGAAGCAGCAAAAAAATCATAAAACTGCTGATGGGCAATCTTCCCAGGCTGATAAGGATTACATTGGAGATTCCCAATAATGGGTTGATAACCAAAAGAATATTAAAAACAGGTTTGTTAAAGGTTTTGTTGTTTTCCTTTGTCCATTGTAGTAATTCTGTCACGGTATTTTTTTCTTCCGGATTCCCCGACACCTGAAATTCCTGTCTCCAAAGGGGCATTTGTGAAAGTTCGGCAACAGCCTGCTGCCGCTTTTTTATTTGTTCTTTTTGTTTCAACGGATACGACAGTGTTGAGGCAAGTCGTTCCCTTCCCATGCGCGTGGCGCTGCGGTCGAGCAATTTGAAAAGTGACCGTTTCCCAAAAATATCCAAGTCGTCGGCAAAAGGATGAGAATCATCCAAAAACTCCAGGTCATTCGCTTGGTGCGAAGTGTTACGGGCCATCAGCCGCAGTTCGTTTTCATTGATCCCTAACAGCTTTTTTATCCGGTTTTTTTGTTTATAAAGCCGGACATGCCGGTAAACAAAAAAACCAAAGAGTGAAAAACCAACAATGGCCGTTGACAGAACGGCAGCCCATGTTCTCCCGGCGGTCAGATAAATGCCCAGCAATGTTATCAGGAAAATTGAGATACGCAAGGATGCCACCTGCCGGATATTCCTTTTTATTTGCATAAGCTGCTGTTCGTACCGGGCCACCTGTTGTTTAAAAAACTGCTCTGGAGGTATCTGTTCTGTTGCCATGGAAATTATTTGTCTGCAAATTAACGGAATTATTCCATATCTACATTTCTTTCCTGCACGAAAGTGTCCTGTTGTCAATAGCATTCACCCCTGTTTTTCTGTCTACTATTTTTAAGCTAATCAAAAATTTATGTTTAAGGTGCGTCTAATTTTTCTAATTTTGCAGCCAATTTTTTAAAGAATACAAAAAAACAGTTTCCATATGGGGAAAAAGTATCAGGAATATAAACAGTTGAACTTGACAAAGGTAAGTGATGAGGTCAGAACATTCTGGCGGGAAAATCAAATCTTTGAAAAAAGCCTGAAAAACCGGGAAGGCAATACCCCTTTTGTATTTTATGAAGGTCCGCCGTCGGCCAATGGCACACCGGGCATTCACCATGTTATGGCCCGGACTATAAAAGATTTGTTTTGCCGTTACCAAACCCTTAAAGGAAAATATGTGCAGCGCAAAGCCGGATGGGATACTCATGGCCTGCCGGTGGAAATCAGTGTGGAAAAAACACTGGGCATTACCAAAGAAGACATAGGGAAAAAAATCAGTGTGGAGGAGTATAACAATGCCTGCCGTAAAGAGGTGCTCAAATACAAAGACATGTGGGATGACCTGACTGAAAAGATCGGTTACTGGGTCGACCTTGATCACCCTTATATCACTTTCGATAACAAATACATTGAAACGGTATGGTACCTGCTGAAAAAGCTGTATGATAAAGGCCTTTTGTATAAGGGATATTCCATTCAGCCTTATTCCCCTGCTGCCGGTACCGGATTGAGTACCCACGAGTTGAACCAGCCCGGATGCTATCGCGATGTGTCCGACACAACAGCTGTTGCCCAGTTCAAAATTATTCGAAATAAAAAATCGGAATTTTTATTTGAAAACACAGATACCGATGTTTATTTTATTGCCTGGACAACTACTCCTTGGACACTGCCATCCAATACTGCTTTGGCTGTAGGGCCTAAAATTAACTATTTAAAAGTAAAGACATTCAATCCGTATACGGGCATTGCTGAAACCGTTATCCTGGCCAAAGACAGGTTGGATGCCTATTTCAACCCAAAAGACAAAAAGCTGGCTTTTGAAGATTACAAGCCCGGTGACAAACATATTCCGTTTGAGGTACTGGCCGGGTACACCGGAGAGCAACTGACCGGGATTGCTTACGAACAATTGTTTCCGTGGGTGAAACCCATGGGCAAAGCATTTGAGGTGATTGCCGGCGATTTTGTTACTACCGAAGATGGTACCGGTATTGTGCATATAGCCCCTACCTTTGGCGCTGATGATGACCGCGTGGCCAAAGCATCCGGCATCGTCCCGTTGATCCTTGTTGACAAAACCGGTGAAAAACGCCCCATGGTCGATTTGAAAGGCCGTTTTTTTACACTTGACCAGCTGGATGAGCAGTTTGTAAAAGACTATGTCAATACCGATTTGTATGGCATTTATCAGGGGCGTTACGTTAAAAACGCATACGATGAAACCCTCGATGACAAAGAAGGCAGTCTGGACATTGATCTTGCTGTAGCACTGAAAAAGGAAAACAAAGTTTTTCGTATCGAAAAACATGTTCATAATTATCCCCACTGCTGGCGTACTGACAAGCCTATTTTGTACTATCCGCTGGATTCATGGTTTGTTCAAACGACCAAAATGAAAAACCGGATGATAGCACTGAACAAGACCATCCAATGGAAACCGAAGGCTACCGGCGAAGGCCGTTTCGGTAACTGGCTTGAAAATCTGGTAGACTGGAATCTGTCACGTTCCCGTTTCTGGGGCGTGCCGCTGCCCATTTGGGTTACCGAAGACCGTACCGAACAAAAATGCCTTGGCTCGGCTGCCGAGCTGAAGGCCGAAGTGGATAAAGCCGTGTCTGCCGGTGTGATGAAAGAAAATCCGTTGAAAGATTTCAATCCGCGGGATATGAGCGAAGAAAACTATAAAACGTTTGATTTTCACCGTCCTTACGTTGACAAAATTGTGCTGGTTTCCGATAGTGGCAAGAAAATGTACCGCGAACCTTCCTTGATTGACGTTTGGTTCGACTCGGGTTCTATGCCTTATGCGCAACTGCATTATCCCTTTGAGAACAAAGAAGTTTTCTCCCGTAATTTTCCGGCCGATTTCATTGCCGAAGGTGTTGACCAGACCCGCGGCTGGTTTTTTACACTGCATGCTATCGCTTCCATGCTCTTCGATTCGGTGGCATACAAAGCCGTTGTTTCCAACGGACTGGTACTGGACAAAAACGGCAATAAAATGTCTAAACGGCTCGGCAACGCCATCGACCCGTTCATGACCCTTGAAAAATACGGCCCGGATGCCACCCGATGGTATATGATCACCAACTCACAACCCTGGGACAACCTGCGTTTTGATTTGGCCGGAGTGGATGAAGTACGGCGGAAATTTTTTGGTACCCTGCACAATACCTATGCCTTCTTCGCCCTTTATGCTAATATTGATGGCTTTACATACAGCGAAAAAGAAATTCCTGTGGAACATCGTTCTGAACTGGACCGTTGGATATTGTCAGAACTGAACTCGCTCATAAAAACGGTGGATGAGGCTTATGCCGATTACGAACCCACCCGTGCAGGCCGGGCTGTTCAATATTTTGTGAATGAGCATTTAAGCAATTGGTATGTACGCTTATCGCGAAGAAGATTTTGGAAAGGAAGCTATTCTGAAGACAAAATCCAGGCGTATCAAACGCTTTACCGTTGTTTGGAGGTGGTATCCCAACTAATGGCTCCCATTGCCCCTTTTTACTCTGAACGGTTATTTAAAGATTTGAATGATGTGAGTAACCGGATGCCTGTCGACTCGGTTCACCTGACCGATTTTCCGGTTGCCGATGAAAACCATATCGATAAATCGTTGGAAGAACGCATGGAACTGGCCCAGAAAATTTCTTCCATGATCCTTTCCTTGCGGAAGAAAACCAATATCAGGGTGCGCCAGCCATTGAACAAAGTGTTGATCCCTGTGCCGGATGCCCGTTTTCAACAGCAGGTACAGGCAGTGGAAGACCTGATCCTTTCGGAAACCAACCTCAAACAAATTGAATACATTACCGGCGATTCGGAAGTTTTGGTGAAGAAGATCAAACCGAATTTTAAAACATTGGGCCCCCGATATGGAAAAATCATGAAACAATTAGCCGGCATGATCCAGACGCTGGAACAGGAAAGTATTCGCAAACTGGAAAATGGCGGCACAATTACTTTTGAGGTAAATGGGCAGACGGTTGAAATAACCCGCGATGATGTGGAGATTTCCACGCAGGATATTCCCGGCTGGAGTGTTGCCACCATGGATTATCTGACTGTGGCACTGGACATCACCATTACCGAAAAACTGAGAAATGAAGGACTTGCCCGTGAACTGGTAAACCGCATTCAGAACATGCGCAAAGACATGGGCCTTGAAGTAACCGACCGCATTTCTTTGCAAATTGTCAGGGCCGATGAAACAGCTGAAGCTTTTCAATTGTATAAAGACTATATTTGCACCGAAACTTTGGCTGAATTTTCGCTTATCGAAAATCCGTCAAACAATGGCTTTGTGGAAGTTGAGCTGATCGACGGGATTCCTGCCAAATTAAAAATAGAGAAAAAGAGATAGCATGTTATAAATATTTTGTATTTTTAAAACGGTTTATACCGCAAGTACACATTTAAAATGAATGAGGCCATGAAAGAAGAAGAGAAGAAAACAGAAGAAAAATTGAGATATTCTCCCGAAGAACTGGAAGAGTTCCGGCAGATTATCCTCGAAAAGCTGGAGAAGGCACGTGCCGACCTCAAGTTATTGAAAGAAGCTTATACTAACAACAGCGGTTCGGATACCAACGACACTTCACCTACTTTTAAAGTGCTTGAAGAAGGGCAACAGGTATTGTCGAAAGAAGAAAACAGCCGGCTGGCTGCCCGTCAGGAACGGTTTATCAATAACCTCGAAGCAGCTTTGGTCCGTATCGAAAACGGAACGTACGGCATTTGCCGCGAAACCGGTAAACTGATCTCTAAAGAACGTCTGCGTGCTGTTCCCCATGCCACGCTAAGTATTGAAGCCAAAACAAGACAAAGGAAAAACAACATCAACAACTAATTTGTTGCTCATAAATCGGTGTTTTGAAAAAGTCGGCGTTGATTATTTTTTTCATACTCCTGTTTGACCAGGTTTTAAAGTTTTATATCAAACTTACGTTGCCTTTAGGGGGGAGTATCCCGGTTTTGGGACATTGGTTCAATCTCTGCTTTACCGAAAATAACGGCATGGCTTTCGGTATGCAACTGGCAGGAAGCTGGGGTAAAGTGGTCCTCACTGTTTTTCGTTTTCTTGCCATTACGGGTATCGGTGTATTGTTGTACCTGCTTATTCGGAAAAAACGCCGTCCGGGATTGATCATGAGTATGTCATTAATCTTTGCAGGAGCAGTTGGCAACCTGATTGATAGTCTTTTTTATGGCCTTATTTTTAGTTCCAGTACTTTTTATTCGCCAGCAAAACTGGTTCCTTTCGGGCACGGTTATGCCGGCTTTTTGCATGGAAAGGTAGTAGACATGCTTTATTTTCCGTTGATTGACATAGCCCGGTCGAAATTACCTTCCTGGCTTCCCGGCTTTTTATTTGGCCCTGAAGGACATTTTATTTTTTTCAGGCCAATTTTTAACATTGCCGATGCTTCCATTACCATTGGCGTTTTCTGGCTTTTGCTCTTTCACAGGAAAAATTTTAAACTCTGAAAAGGATTTCAGCGAGGTAAAAAATATTTTTTGATCAAATTTGAATAACAGATAATTCCTATATTTGCAGCCAATAAAAATCCTCTAATCGTAAGCTTTTTATGGAGAAAAAAAATATCGGCCACATTGCACAAATCATTGGTCCCGTTGTTGACGTTGTTTTTGATAGTGAGAAGGACCTCCCCAAAATTTATGATGCTCTTGTTATTGAGCGTGAAAATGGTGAGAAAGTCGTTTTTGAAGTGCAGCAGGAAACCGGGGAAAATACGGTAAGAACCGTGGCCATGGACTCTACCGATGGTTTACGCCGCGGCATGGAAGTGATGAATACCGGTCAGCCTATCAGCATGCCCACCGGCGATAATATCCGCGGCAGGTTGTTTAATGTAATTGGCGAGACCATCGATGGCCTGAAAAAAATAAAGACCAAAACAACCGCCCCCATTCACAGGGATCCACCTGTTTACGAAGATTTAAATACCCATTCCGAAATTCTGTATACCGGAATCAAAGTAATCGACCTTATCGAACCTTATTCCAAAGGAGGCAAAGTGGGTCTGTTTGGCGGTGCAGGAGTGGGAAAAACGGTGATCATCATGGAGCTGATCAACAACATTGCCAAAGCATATGCCGGATTGTCTGTTTTCGGTGGTGTGGGAGAACGTACCCGTGAAGGGAATGACTTGTTGCGTGAGATGATCGAATCGGGCGTTATCCGTTATGGCGAAGCTTTTAAAGAAGATATGGAAAAAGGCGGTTGGGACCTCTCCAAAGTGGATTATGATGAACTGGGAAAATCGCAGGCTACCCTGGTGTTCGGACAAATGAACGAACCCCCCGGGGCCCGTGCCCGTGTTGCCCTTTCGGGACTGACGCTGGCTGAGTATTTCCGTGATGGCGATGAAAAATCAGGTGGTCGTGATATCTTGTTTTTTATCGATAATATTTTCCGGTTTACGCAGGCTGGTTCCGAAGTTTCTGCTTTGCTGGGACGTATGCCTTCAGCTGTTGGTTACCAGCCTACACTGGCTACCGAAATGGGGATTATGCAGGAACGGATTACCTCTACCAAACGAGGTTCTATTACTTCAGTACAGGCTGTGTACGTACCGGCCGATGACCTTACCGACCCGGCACCGGCTACCACCTTCGCCCACCTGGATGCTACCACCGTTTTGAGCCGTAAAATTGCCGAGTTGGGTATCTATCCTGCTGTAGACCCTCTGGATTCTACATCGCGTATTCTGACGCCTGACATTGTGGGTGAAGAGCATTATAACACTGCCCAGCGTGTAAAAAACATTCTCCAGCGGTACAATGAGTTGCAGGATATTATCGCCATCCTTGGAATGGATGAACTTTCGGAAGAAGACAAACTGGTGGTGAACCGTGCCCGCCGTGTGCAGCGTTTCCTCTCTCAGCCTTTCTTTGTGGCCGAACAGTTTACCGGTCTGAAAGGAACACTTGTTTCCATCGAAGATACCATCAAAGGTTTCAACATGATCATGGATGGTGAAGTAGACGAATATCCTGAAGCTGCTTTCAACCTGGTGGGGACTATCGAAGAGGCCATTGAAAAAGGAAAGAAATTGCTGGCCGAATCCAAATAACCGGGCTTTATTTTATTCAATTAAAAACAGCAGAAATGAACCTTGAAATTATTACACCGGACAAAACGATTTTTAAAGGGGAAACAGATTTGGTTCAGTTGCCCGGTATTGACGGTTCTTTTGAAATTTTGAACAACCATGCTCCGTTAATCTCTGCCCTTTCAAAGGGAATTGTGAAAATTAAGAAAGGGAAAACAGAAGATTATTTTGAAATTAACGGAGGGGTGATCGAGGTGCTGAACAACAAAGTATTGGTATTGGCAGAATAAGTTTTTAACATGCCATAAAAAAAGCGGCTTCTTTAGAAAGAAGCCGCTTTTTTTATTTAAACCGGCAAAAGATTGCTTTTCCCGAAAAATTTTTAAAGGTCTCAGATTACCTGCGACCACCTCCATATACGTGGTGATGTCTATGGGTAGGATGTTTAATGGTGGTCAGGAAATGGCTGTGCGACCGGATACCTCTGTGTTCCAAATGTCTGTACATGGCCATTTTTGCCCAGTCTTCAATGAATATCCACACAATACAGTAAGCCCAAACGAAACCAACATTTGCCCAGCTCATGGGGGTTATCAACCCCAGCGGATAAACAACAAACAAGGTGGCCAGGATTTTGGTTGCCACGGCTGACCATAAGAGGACAGGAGCCGGATAAGGTTTTTTGTAAAACGGGCCTTTTGTTCTGGTAACAAACAATGTAAGGTGGCCTGCCACTGCCAGTTTCAGGAAGATAAAAGTTTGTATCTGTGCCAGGTCAAGGTGCAGGTATTTTTTAGCAATAATCAAGATACCAAAAGTTTCGATCACTCCTATCAAACCCAATACTGTAGAAATACTCAAAACCCTGGTCATGTCCCATTTTACAGGATTTTTGTTCAGAAAAGTCCGGTCGTAAGCAATGGTCATGATGGGAACATCGTTGAAAAAAGCGAGCAAAATAATCAGCAGGGCCGTGATGGGATAAAAATTAAATGCCAGCATAGCCAAAACCACAAAGAACATGATGCGGATCGTTTCAATAATACGATACATGGCATAACTGTTCATCCTTTCAAAAATCTTTCTGGCTTCCGAAATGGCATTAATAATCACAGATAACCCTGGCAGGGTAAGAATGATATCAGCAGCGGCCCTGGCAGCATCCGTAGCTCCGCTGACGGCAATGCCAAAATCAGCCTGTTTAAGGGCAGGGGCATCATTTACCCCATCACCTGTCATCCCGGTAATATGATTTCCGGCCTGCAAAGCTTTTACAATACCATATTTGTGTTCCGGAAAAACTTCAGCAAATCCGTCGGCAGCCTCAATCTGCTGTTCAATTTTGTGATTGGGGTGCTGGATATCCGAATCATCTTTAAAAATATCGTTTACACGGTGTATGTTTTGCCCTAAACCTAATTGT
>JALUYM010000310.1 GCA_027018745.1 Bacteroidales bacterium
CCAGAACAGTAGCTCCCGGTAAGGGTGAACCATCCGATGCATCCACAATGGTTCCCCGAACTGTCCCGTTCTGGGCCATTGCCGTTGACATTCCCCAAAATAAGAGGAGTACCAACATAGCAGTACTTGTAATAAACTTTTTTAGCATAACACGTTTTTTTAATTAAAACTTTTGTGGTTGTTGTTAAATAAATCTTTTACGGTTTTCTGTTCATTCATTATTTACACGAACTCCTACAAAATTAGGTGAAATTTATTTAACAGATAATAATCTTTTTTAATGAAATTTAACACAAACTTCCCTGTTAAACGTAAAATATTGATAAACAACATAATAAGGCATGTTTTGGTTCTATGAAAAGAGGGCTTCGGGAAGGGTTGTATTTTCATTTGCAAACGATTGAAATATGGGTGTTTCAAAGCCGGGATTTTTCTATATTTTTTTCTTGTAAATTTTCCTGTTTTCCTTTGTTGAATGGGCTTTCAGGGTTAAGTGAAGGGGGTTCGGGCCGGTTTTTCTGCCGGGATAAATTTCGGTTATACGCTTTTTCTTCACTAATTTTTTACACTCTGATGGTATTGTTTACTTTTGTCACCGGAAAAATGGATACACACAAAAAACAACAATGGGTTCCCTGGCTCATTCTTTTCGGTTTAATGCTGACCTGGGGGAGTTCGTTTATTTTGATCAAGAAAGCACTTCTTTCCTTTACGGGGACGGAGGTGGGGCTGTTGCGTATTGTCCTTACCTTTTTGTTTTTGCTTCCTTTTTCGTTCAGGGTGGTGAAAACAGTGGGCAGGCGTCATTTTTGGCCTTTGCTGGTTTCGGGAATTATTGGCAGCGTGGTCCCGGCTTTGCTGTTTGCCATTGCCGAAACGCGTATTGAAAGCGGCCTGGCCGGCACCTTAAATTCGCTGACCCCGCTTTTCACCCTGGTGGTGGGATTGTTGTTTTTCGGGTTTACTACGCGCTGGGTCAATGTAACGGGTGTTTTTATCGGCCTGGCAGGTGCCGGGGGGCTTATGGTTTCGGCTTCCGGCGGGCATTTGGGTGGCGATTTCTGGTATGCTTTCCTTGTGGTTATTGCATCGGTTTGTTATGCCGTTAATGTTAATCTGGTGAAAAAGTTTTTTGTGGGCCTCGATTCCATGCAGATCACGGTTTTGACCTTTTTGTACATAGGCATCCCTGCCTTAATTTACATCCTGTTTTTTACCCGTGTCCCCCTCCTGCTTTATGCCCATCCCGCCTCATGGGCCGGTATGGGCTATCTGGCTGTTTTGTCAGGGGTGGGAACGGGCCTCGCCCTGATAGCCTTCAATAAGCTGATTAAGCTCAGCAGTCCGGTATTTGCTTCTTCGGTTACTTATGTTATTCCCATTGTGGCCATTATGTGGGGTGTCCTGGACGGTGAAAAGTTCACTTGGGCTTATTTTTTCTGGATGTTGCTGATCCTGGGAGGGGTGTTTTTGGTGAATGCCACCCCGCGGGTAAAAATAAAAGGGAATTAACCGCCTTTAGCCCATTATTTTCTAAAAAATAAATACCAAAGATTTGTTAATTAGATTTTTTTAGTATTTTTGCACCTCCAAATTTTGACAGAAAAAAAAAGACAAATCAGAATGTACGCAATTGTTAACATAGCCGG
>JALUYM010000311.1 GCA_027018745.1 Bacteroidales bacterium
ATGGAAGCCAGTGTCCCCCGTTGTCACGGGAGACAAAAATACCTGCGTAGGTCCCGGCAATAAGGGTAGTATCGGAAACGGCAAGGGAGACAATGGCATATCCTCCCGGCAAACCGTTATTGACAACTTGCCAGTGAGCACCAGAGTCAGTAGAACGGTACACTCCGTGATACAAGGTACCGGCAAACAAGGAGTTTCCCGAAACGGCAAGAGACCGTACCCAGGTACGGGGAGGCAAACCGTTATTGACAGCCTGCCAGCCACTGGCGGTCATCCTGAAAACAGAGAAATCTGTCGCTGCAAAGTAATCATCTCCCGCCACAGCTATGGAACGGACAGTCATTTGCAAGTTGTTTTTCCCCGCAACCGCCCAACTCTTGCCATTATCGGCAGAAGAATACACTCCGTTATTCGTTCCGATAAGAAGGTGGGAATTGTCGGCCAGGATACATTTAATACTACCCCCGAAAGGGCCATTCGTTTTAACCCACTGGGCCAAAAGTGGGTTGTGAAACAATAAACCTGTAAACACGGTTAACAACACAAGAGTAAATTTTTTCATAATCGTAAACCTTTTTTGAATTTTAACTAATAAAATCAGGCAAGAATTATGCCAATATTCTTTAGCCCCGCCGTATCCTGCTCAGTGTTTCGGGGGAAATGCCCAGGTAAGAGGCCACGTAATGCAGCGGGGCACGCAACAACAGATCAGGATGTTCCTGCATGAGGGTATCGTAACGTTCTTTGGCGCTGAGGGTTTGCATGGCAATGGAACGTTTTTCCATAACCACATAGTACTGCTCGATGATTACCCGGCCGGTCTGTTGCCATTTCCAGCTTTTACGGTAAAGCAACTCAAGGTTTTCTTTGGAAAGGATAAGCACTTCTGCCTCTTCAATGGCCTGAATGTTCTCAAAAGCCGGTTTCATATCGATAAAACTGGACATGGCCACCGCGATGTCGCCGGGCCCCAAAAAATAGGTGGTGGTTTCTTTGCCTTTGATGTTGAAAAACGAGCGCATCAGGCCGCTGCGGATAAAAGCCAGCCGGTCGCAGATAATCCCTTCCTTGCTGATAAAACCGTTCTTGCGGATGGTTTCCTCCCGGAAAAGGGAAAAGGCTTCTTCCAGCTCTTCGTTGGTGAAGGGCGCCACAGATTTCAACAATTTGGCCATTTCGGAATACATCGTACCGCATTCTTTGGCCAAATGTACAAAATATCGGGCGTTAGTCTGTGAATGATTGAAAAGACAAATTCCAAAAATCAAATCTCAAACCCGTGTGTACCGGAGCGGGCGGATAAATCACAAATACAAATACCAAAACTATTGGAAAAGCCTCCGGACTAAATGTCGGGATTAATAAATGCAGGCGGAGAGATCCTTTTCTACACACTCTGCTCATTTGGATTTGCCTGTCCGACTCGGGCGGGCAATCCGAATGTTACAGGATGGGGGGATTTAAAATCCCCCGGCTTAGAAACCTCCGGATTGCAAATCCGGAGGAGCCTTCTAAAAACACAGGCAGTGATATCCTTCTCCGCCTCCGGCGAATCAGGATGACATAAAAAGAAATAATCATGTCAAAATTAAGGGAACCAGAATTACGTGGTAAGCGCCTGTACGCGCATCATCAGGTCGTTGAG
>JALUYM010000312.1 GCA_027018745.1 Bacteroidales bacterium
ATTCATGAAAACATATCAGGAAAACGATCTGGTGGGTTGTTGTGCGCAGACCGACAGTAAAGGTGACCGCATAAAACGGCCTTCTGAACAGGCCGACCCTGACGCTTATGTCCACATAGTGGAAAAAAGAAAAGATGGCATTGTTGTCAGCGGTTTTAAGATGTCGGTTACACAAGCCCCTTATGCTGATGAAATTTTTGTGATCCCCACGCGGGCACTCATGGAAAACGATAAAGATTATGCTGTTGCTTTTGTAGTCCCGGGCGACTGGGAAGGTGTAAAACTGGTTACCCGTCCGGTATGGCACCGGCAAAAAGATGATGCGGATGCCCCGCCTGTTTGTTTAACGGGCATTTCCGATTCAGTGGTTGTTTTCGATCATGTTTTTGTCCCCAACGAACGGATTTTTATGGCCGGAGAATGGGAATTTGGCCGGCGTCTCGCCATGCTTTTTGCCGACTCTCACAGGCACAGTTATTCGGGTTGCAAACCTGCCGTGTCAGATATTTTGTGTGGTACATCCCTGCTTGCCGCTGAAGCCAATAATATTGTAAAGGTTTCCCATGTCAGGGAAAAACTGACGCAATATGCCGGGGCAGCAGAACTTGCTTTTAGTGCCGGCGTGGCTGCCGCCGTCTTTGGGGAAAAAACAAAAAGCGGTACCTTTTTCCCCAATACCATTTATGCCAATGTCGGCAGGAAACTGATGGGCGAGTTGATTTATCACGAATTTAACCTGTTGACTGAAATTGCCGGTGGTATTGCCGCAACATTGCCATTTAAACAAAGCTTTACCATGGAGGAATTAAAAGAACAACTTCAAAGGTTTATTGTAAGAAACCCCAAATTGTCTCCCGAATTGTCGTTGAAAATATGGAACCTTGTGGAAATAATGAGTACATCCGCCATGACTGCAGAGCTGCTGGTTGGAGGGGTTCACGGCGGCGGATCTCCCATTATGGAAGCCATTGCGTTAAGCTTTGAATATGATTTTAAAACCCGCATCAACGTTGCCAAATACTTAGGTGGTATGGCAGAAGACATGGATGATGATGTGGATTTGAAAACAGAACCTTGGATGAATTTAAAATTTGATCAGGATGATGAAAAATAAATTTGACCTGAGCGGGAAAGTAGCTGTTATTACAGGGTCTTCAAAGGGTATTGGCGAAGCCATTGCCAGGGTGTTGGCCGAAAACGGGGCTACCGTTGTCATTAGCAGCCGTAAACAGGAAGCCTGTGACCAGGTGGCCGGTGCTTTTAAAGCAGATGGGCTGAAAGCCATTGCCCTTGCCTGCCACGTGGGGAATGCAAACGAACGTACTGCTTTGATTGAAAAAACAGTGGCGGCGTTGGGCGGAGTGGATATTTTGGTGAACAATGCCGGGACCAACCCTGTTTTTGGTCCCCTTGAAGAAGCATCGGAAGCCATTTTCGATCAGATCATGACAGTGAATGTGAAAGCCCCCTGGGATTTAGCCAATTTGTGTATGAAAAGTATGCGGAAAAGAGGTGGCGGTTCCATTATTAATATCGGTTCAGTGGAAGGTGAATTGCCCGAAGAAGGACTGGGAATTTACTCGGTCAGCAAAGCAGCTGTTTCTATGCTTACCAAAAGCCAGGCGAAAGAATGGGGGAAATAT